>WJIN01000468.1 GCA_014730295.1 Promethearchaeota archaeon
GACGATGCCTGGGTTAATGGAATCAAACCTGCCTTAGATTCTGTTGGCTATAATCCACGTCGACTTAAAGAATTACTGCATAATGACGATATTAATGATCGTATTATTGCTGAGATACGCAAGAGTTCCTTATTGGTCGCTGACTTCACTGGACATCGAGGTGGGGTGTACTACGAGGCCGGTTTTGCAATGGGGCTTGAAATTCCTGTTATCCGGACATGCAAAGCGGATGATTTTGATGATCTACACTTTGACACAGAACACTATTATCATTTGAAATGGGACGAACCCGATGATTTAAGAGAGAAATTACAAACACATATCGAGGCGACAATTCCTATATCCAATAGAAGTCAATAATTCACACTAATAGTATAACAGTTTAAGTAGATCATATGGACCCAACGAGTTTGATTTTAGATAACCGCGGTAATGGAACTGTAATTGATGCTTTAAGAGAGAATCTCTCAAATGATTCTGTATTACATGTTGTGACAAGGACTCTATCGCTGTTTGGATTTCAGGCCATTCAAGAGGAATTGGAGAACCTTGAATATGCAGAGCTCTTATTGTCTCTACCGCATATGTTTCCGCCAGAGTTTGAAGATTTTCCGCCAATATTGGGATCACCAGAGGATAGACCGTTCAGGAATAAACTAACTATCCAGTATCTCGCCAGGCAGATGGATACATGGCTGCAGAATTCAGTTGGGGTGAAAGCTACTGAAGATCCCTTAAATGCAAATTACTTTGAAATTGGTAACAGAAGTACAAATTCATTAGCGATCCATGGATCTTCCACTTTCACAACCCACGGATTGGGGATTTTGCCGAGTATCAGTCATGAAATGAATACGGCCTATCTTGATGATGCGAATATCGAACGTTTACACAATTGGTTTGAAGCAATTTGGAATAACGACGACAGAAACCAGAACGTGAAATCTTTGCTTTCAAAGCAACTACAGGATATATATTCACCCAGATCGCCTCAACTGCTATATTTCCAGACATTATATCACTTATTCAAAGATTCTCTGCATCTGATCGATGAAGATCATATGCTTAAAACCAGAACCGGGATTAAAAATACAGTCATTTGGAATAAACTGTACAAGTTTCAGCAAGATGGCGTTATTGGTGCGATTAGTAAGATTGAGCAGCATAATGGTTGTATCATTGCTGATAGTGTGGGATTGGGTAAGACGTATGAGGCACTGGCAATTATTAAGTACTATGAATTGCGTAATGACCGAGTTTTAGTTCTCACACCAAAGAAGTTACGGGAGAACTGGACACTTTATACATTAAACGATAAACGGAATCTGTTCCTGCAGGACCGGTTCAATTATGATGTGATTAATCATACCGATTTAACACGTGATGGCGGTATGAGCGGTGATATAAATCTGGAGACCATCAACTGGGGAATGTATGATTTAGTCGTGATTGATGAATCGCATAATTTCCGGAATAATCCACCGAAGAAAGATGGTGCCACCCGTTACGGCGCTCTGATGAATCAGATTATTAAGAGTGGAGTAAAAACAAAAGTGCTCATGCTCTCTGCAACACCGGTAAATAACCGGATGAATGATCTGAAAAACCAGGTGGCATTCATTACCGAAGGGACGGATGATGCACTTTATGATTCTGGAATTCATAGTATTGAACTAACACTCAGAAAAGCTCAGGCGAAGTTCAATCAATGGCAGAAACTCGAAACCAATAAACGCACTTCCGATCAGTTACTTGATTCACTCAACTTTGACTATTTTAAACTTCTTGACTTACTTACAATTGCCCGATCACGAAAACATATTACAAAATACTTCAATAGTGCAAATTTGGGCCAATTCCCTGAGCGATTAAAACCACTTAACGTAAAGCCAGATATTGATATTGAGGATAATTTCCCGCCACTGCGAGAGATCAATCGTGAGATCCGGAAACTGAACCTGTCTGCCTATTCCCCGTTGAAATATCTGCTTCCGGAGAAACGCGAGGAATATAGCAGAAAGTACGATACCCAAGTCGCGCAGGGATCAGTCTTTAAACAGGTGGACCGTGAAGAGAGTCTGATTCATCTGATGCGAGTGAATATTCTGAAACGCCTGGAAAGCTCAGTCATCTCATTCACTGCTACCCTTGATAAGCTGCTTGGAAAAGTCCAGGATCTCATTGAGAGGATCAATACAACGACAGAGATCGAGGAATTATCTATAGAAGATGTAGATCTTGAAGATGAATCTATGGAACCGTTCCTGATTGGGTCAAAAATCAAAGTGCTTATCCAAGATATGGACCCTATTCGGTGGAAAGATGAACTTAAAGAAGATGAACAGCGGCTCATCAAGCTGTTACGCATTGCCAAATCGGTTGACGCTGGAAATGATGCAAAGCTCCAACAACTGAAGACCCTGATTTACGAGAAAACCAGAAATCCAATCAATGAGAACAATAACAAAGTTTTAATATTTACTGCCTTTGCTGATACTGCAGAGTATCTGTATAAACACCTGTCAAGATGGGCGTCTGATGAATTGCATCTGCATTCAGCTATAGTGACTGGTACTGGAGGTAATCGAACGACTCTTTCAGGATTGCCAAGGGACCTATCATCAATTATCACCGCGTTCTCACCTATATCCAAGGAACGTGATAAATTAGATGTTGATGATTCGGAAGAAATTGATATTTTAATTGCGACGGATTGTATATCTGAGGGGCAGAATCTCCAGGACTGTGATTTTGTGGTGAATTACGACATCCACTGGAATCCGGTTCGAATTATCCAACGTTTTGGTCGTATTGATCGTCTTGGTTCAATTAATGAACGGATTCAGCTGGTGAATTTCTGGCCGAATCTTGAATTAGATGAATATATCAACCTGGAAGCACGTGTTTCAGGGAGAATGGTTCTATTGGATATCTCTGCCACGGGGGAAGAGAATATTATTGAATTCGAAGATGCCGGTAAAATGAATGATCTGGAATACCGGCGAAGACAGATGGAACGGCTGCACGAAGAAGTCATCGATTTGGAAGATCTTGGTGGTGGTATTTCAATTACTGACCTTACATTGAATGATTTTCGAATGGACTTATCTGAATTCTTGAAAGAGCATGAAGAAACCCTCATGAACTTACCCATCGGGGGCAGAGCATTTGTACAACCCGATGAGTTTGTTGATTCATCAGTGGACGGTGGTGTCTTATTTTGTCTGAAAGCAGAGCAGACTGATATCAGTATTGATCCGAATTACTCAATTGAACCGCATTACTTGGTATTTATTGATAATAATGGAGAGGTGAGTATACCATTTACACAGACTAAAAAACTGCTGGATCTATTTAAACAGTTGAGCCTTGGGAATATTAAGCCCACCAATGAGGCATACCAGCAGTTCAATACCATAACCAACCATGGTAGAGATATGAGCCAATATCAGGATTTACTCGCTTCCGCAGTCCAATCTATAACAGGGAAGGTTGAGGAAAAAGGTATAGAGAGCCTGTTCACCAGAGGCAGCACGCAGGTTACCGCAACCACGTTTCAGGGTCTGGATGATTTTGAGGTCGTAAGTTATCTGATAGTCTCACCGGAAGATATCTGATAATGCAGTTTCCTTATGATAGGTGGAATATACCCGAGCAGTGTCTTCTGGATAAACGAATTTATAAAAAGCTCTTTCACGAAAATACCAAGTTAACTGCCACCGATAAGAAGTGGTTCACGACTGATATTGATTCGCTTATTTGGCAATATACCATCAAGCCGGAATTGACCCTCATCTCGGAGTTTCAGCAAGAGAATTATGCATATAATGAAATTGCTGTCTTGGATGTTGATGTCAATGATTTTAACCATTCTGAACGCCTGGCAGATATTATCCAGAGGACAATACCACATCCTTTATTAATCGTATTTAGATACGAAGAAAGGATAGCATTATCTATCGCGGATAAACGATACAATTTAAATGATCCGCAGGCAGCAACGCTACAGGATTTATGGACAACAGAATTTATACTACCTGATTCTCTTAGTGATGTTCAGGAACAGTTTCTAAATCAACTGGATTACCAGAAGCAACCTAAATTACACTTGAAGGCATTTTATCAACGGTGGATCGACGCTTTTATTGCCTATGAAAGTGCGAAGATTACCGGTCGATATGAAATCGATAAATCGCTTCGGGAAGAGGAAACCCGAAGGAGTACCTTACAGCAATACCATGAAATTGAAGGTCAGGTGAATGACCTGAAATCCCGGATAAAGAAAGAACAATCATTCAGTAAGCAGGTCGAATTAAATCAGGAAATAAAACAACTTCAATCACAATTAACGGAGATAGCAGAGCAATTATGAGTGATACGATTAAGCCCCTTGCAGAAGAAGACGGAGAGAGTAAGGACTTAGTAGCCGAGAACGTAGAGAAACTGAAGCAGATATTTCCTGAATGTGTAACCGATGGGAAGATTGATTTTGAGGTTTTAAAGGAAGAACTCGGTGACTTCAAACAAGTGAGTGATGAACGGTATTCATTCACCTGGAACGGCAAGAGTCAGGCGAGAAAGCTGGCGATGTCACCCAGCCGTGGGACTTTGAGACCTTGCCCGGAAGAAAGTGTAAACTGGGAGAATACAGAACATCTGTTTATTGAAGGTGATAACCTTGAAGTGCTGAAATTACTGCAGCGAAGCTATCATAAGAAAGTTAAAATGATATACATTGATCCACCTTATAATACCGGTAAAGATTTTATTTACCCAGATAATTACAGAAATAGCATTAATAATTATCTCAGCTTAACCGGTCAAATTGATGAAGATGGAAAAGTAATTAGTAGTAACCCCGAGACAAATGGAAGGTACCACACTGATTGGTTAAATATGATATATCCTCGTCTCAAAGTTTCAAGAGAACTATTGACAGACGATGGAATAATATTCATTAGCTGTAACGATAATGAAATCGGTAATCTTCGGAAAGTTACTGATGAAGTTTTTGGTGAGGAAAACTTTATTGCTAATTTGATTTGGAATAGTGAAGGTCATACGGATAATCAATATGATGTAAAAGTTAATCATGAATATATACTAACTTATGCTAAAAACTCTTCTATTGCAGAATTAGGACATGTAGTTGATCCTAATACAAGGGAAGAAAGTAATCTTTGGAAGGGATATGCTGAGAATTCTATTACTAAAAATGGACCGGGTAACCCGCCAAGTGAAGTAACACTACCAGCAGGATTTCCTGTAGCGAGTGAAGAAATTGAGTTAGCGTCAAATGAACCAGGAGAGGAATTTTATAGTGAAGTAAAAGATATAGGATATATCAGTCGTCAACTTACGGATTCTTTTAAGATATCTTATCCTATTCGGAAAGATAGCATGATAGCAAGAAATGGTAAATTAGTTGAACCCTGTAGGGTTTACTCTGGTTGGGCTAATGTTAATAAACTCAAAAAGTTCATTTCAAATAGTTGTAGCAGAATAATCGAGGAATCAGGCGATGAATTAGAATTTTATCTTTCAGAAAATGGGGTTATTTACTATAAGAGACACCGTAAAAGAGCTCGTAATATTCTGTCAGTATTGAAGAA
>WJIN01000351.1 GCA_014730295.1 Promethearchaeota archaeon
TAATTTAATCTTGGATGGAATCGGTGACTACGGCTCCTTAAAGTTTGAGAGTGAGCAATTGGGCGTATATAGCTTTACCGAGGTAAGTGAAGGGGTCTTTAAGGCGAATGTATTCGTGCCTTTAGCTTCTGAAAACTATCCGATGATCTATGGGAATGTGTGTAGATATGAGTACTCTATAAAACAAGATCAGGTTCCTGTCAGCTTTGAGACGGAATATGACTTCTATTCAGAAACTAACTTTATCGAAAATCCCACTTCAGTCGATATTAACCTCAATTGTTCCATCCACACTGCGGTGGGTTCCAACCCTCTCTCTGAAGGGAGTGCTTATGCGGAAACATATTACGAAGGAAATTATATAGGAATAGAATTATTTTCCATACAACATTTCAGCACCGAGAGCTTATTTTCTCTACATTATGACTTATCTGATTTCGGGAACTATAGCTTCGATTTCTATGTTAATGACGGATTAAACACCACCGACCATTTTCTTGGTACATACACAGTCGAGCATACTTATTTGCTTCATTCGGAAGTTTCTACAAATGCGACCGCTCACAATATCGACCTTACAATCAATTCTTCTCTCGTTATTTTGGGTATGGAATATAATCCTCTTATTGATGGGAATGCCTATGCCCAAGTCTATTACGAGGGGCAATTTATAGAGCAAACGCCGTTTTCAGCGACCCATTATGATAATTATACGCTTTTTAACTTGAGTTATGAAATTATAGGATTCGATAAGTATATCTTTGAACTAAATGTAAATGACGGAATCACACCTATCGACCAATTTATCCAAAACATCTCCTATACTCAGAGCTACGAACTTCATACCGAATCATATTTTAACACAGAAGTGGAAATTGCAGAATTCTCGCTCAATGCATCTGTTTTGGTGATGGGAACTGCCTTCCGACCATTGGAGTCCGAAGGAACCGCATTTGCAAAAATATATTCTGGTGGAGAATTATTGACCACCGAAGTTCTTCAGAGATCCGATTTTGAGGATTATAGCTTATTTGAGTTGGAGTATGAATTTACCTCGTTTGGCGAATACTGGTGCGACCTCTATGTGAGAGATGGGATCGACCCGCAAGAAAAACTTGTTGAATCTTATTTCTATAACTATAGCTATATAATGATTCATGAAGTTAATCCTTCTGGGGAAGTGGACACGATCTCTATTGATCTCAACTCATCTTTATTCGTAGTCGATTCGGAATATCAACCTCTCTTGGAGGGGTCTGCGACGGTAAGGATCTATCGTGATGGAAGTTTTATTGAAGAAGCGCTTTTGGATTCAACCCATTTCGAGAATTATTCGATATTTTCTCTCATCTATGTATGCGATGAGTTCGCGTCGTATCGCTTTGAGACCTATCTTTCGGACGGCTATGAAACAATCGACCTATTAGTAGATACTTATTATTATGAGTATAATTATGAGTTGATAGAATCTGTGTCAATGGAATCTGAGTTGGATATTCTTGAGTTCACGGTCAACGCCTCGCTCTTTATCTGCGACACCGAATATCGCTCATTACCTGACGGTCAAGTAAATATGACCATCTTTTACAACGAGAACTTTTGGAAAGATTGTATTTTTTCTGGCACTGACTTTGGCACTTATTCATTGTTTCAATATACCTCAATTGTCAAAATGGCGGGTAATTATACCTTTGAGATCTCTTTGGATGAGGGATTAAATCAGAGCGCTGTGTTCTTAAAAACTTATATATATCAATTTTCATACGAAATACATAAAAACGTGGAAACCTCTCACATCAGCGATGCTATCGAATTTTTTGTAAACGCCTCGCTATTCATCATGGAATCTGAATACCGACCGCTACTTTCGGGCAATGCCTATGTGAAAATCTATAGGGACGGCAATTACTCTGATATGAAACAATTGAGCGCGGTTAATTATGACACTTACACTCGATTTAACTCTTATTATGACATAATCCAATCCGGAAATTACACATTTCAGATCTATCTAAACGACGGCATAAACTCGACTGATATTCCCATCCATCAAGAATCAATCGAATTCGACCTGAATCCCGATGATCCCGACGACCCCAATGACTCAGGCGATACTGAAAATGATCCCGATGGACAAATCCTTCCGATGCAGCTCAATGTCCCAATGGTCCTAATTCCGATGATCGCAAGTTCGGGTATAATCGCGTTTACCTATTATAAAAAGAAACAAATACCACACAAATCGAACGAATAATTTAAAATATTTTTTTCATACCTTTCTATTTTTCTATTTGATTTTTTCTTTTTATATTGTCGAGTACTATTTAAAAAAGAGAAGAGGATATCATGAATTATACTGATTTTTTGGACGAAGATTTGGACCTTTCTTCAAGCGGAAAAAAAGACGTTATGACACAAAACACGCGAAAAAACACTTCCATTTCAGTAGAAATACTTCTTACCATTATAGAGATATTACGAAAATTAGGGGGAAAACCCAATAAAAAAATTAGTATTACCAAAATGTGCGATAAACTTCACATTCCCGTCCAGGATCGTAAAAAGTATATTCAAGTTCTTTTTGAATGTCAAGATCTATTTCTGGATATCTATAAGTCTCACTCGATTATCCTAAAAAAAGAGCGTAATAAGCTCTATTTTACCGAAAAAATCCCATCTTATCCAAAAACATACATAGAACGATCATCTCCTCATGAAAATGTACCTAATCAGATTGAATTATCTCAGGTTGATCTTTCGGTTCTTAATGATCTTATCTTTCTATTTACGAACGTTCGGCGCGGAAAGGGCTTTAATCTGGGAGATACGGACTCCGATCTCATGAAAGGGCTCAAACAATTGCGAAGAGAGCACCCATATTTATTTTTCTCGAACGGACACGGCTTGGTATATCCTACAGAATTTACGATCGATCTAACTCAAAAAGTTCGATCTTATCTGAAATGTAATCGCTCGTTTGAGACCTTACAAATAAAAGATTGCAAAATCATTAAAAAAATCCATTAGACCTTATTTTCGGGGAAATAGTGTTATCCTATGAAACTCATAATACAATTTTTTCTTTTTATAGATCGATACGATTTTTAATGAAATAAATCTTAAATGGTTCTAATGAGCAATTCCAAAGAAGAAAACATGGCGCTCGCATTTTCCAATTCATTCTTAGAAGAGGGTAAGATCGAGTTAAGAAAATATCAAATCGATATCGCCTCTCAGTGTATTACTAAGAACTCCTTAGTGGTGATTCCTACCGGCTTAGGAAAAACCGTCATCGCAATCCTTATTGCCGCCAAGACTTTAGAGATTTCCCCGCCGAATAGTAAGATTATAGTAATGGCACCGACGCGCCCGCTCATTAACCAGCATTTAGAAAGCTTCATGAAGTTTTTATCTATTCCCGATGTTCAGTATGCAATCCTCACGGGTAAAATTCCTCCCGAGAAGCGTCCCGAAGAGTTCGAATCCCATCAGATGCTCTTTTTCACCCCTCAAACCCTTCGGAATGATTTAGTTGCGGGACGTTATAATTTGAAATCATGTTGCTTATTAATCTTCGATGAGGCACACCACGCGTCCGGGGATTATCCCTATGCTATGATCTCCGATCTCTATGTGGAACACAACCCGGATGGTACAACTTTAGCACTGACCGCCTCCCCTGGCTCGTCTCAGCAAGATATTAACGATCTCTGTATGAACTTGCACATTCCATCAAAGAATATTCATATTCGTGTTCGTAAAGACGAGGATGTGAAGAATTATATTAAGCCGATGGATATCTATAAAATCGGCGTCAATCTCACCTCCTTAATGGAGGATGTGCGAAAAATTCTCCATATCGTTTTGGAAGAAAGGTTGCGCTATCTCTCTCAAATGGGCTTTTTGGAGGTAAAATGCGAAAAATTATATGAAAAAATTATCCGAAAAGATTTATTAGAACTGAATCGGAAACTTTTAGCAATTATCCAAGGGGACGGCGATAAGACGGGAGCATATAAAGCTCTATCAATTAACGCACAAGGACTAATTTTATTTCATATGTTAGAATTAGTCGAACAGCAAGGTTTAGATGTATTACTCAAATATTTACAGAAATTACAAAAAGATGCTCGTAAGAAAAGTAGCTCGAAAGCAAATCGAATCTTAGCTGCCGATTCTCGCTTGAGAAGAGTTCACTTGGAGTTAAAAAAACAGCACGAATTCGATCCGAATTCACTCCTACATCCCAAGCTTAAAATTTTGAGAAGTGTGTTATTAGATGAGTTTTCGAAGAAGGAGGATTCTAAGATCTTGGTGTTTGTCAAGCTTCGAGCATCTGTCAAAAATATTGTAAAACGCCTCAAACCTCATTCCCAAATTCGACCAGTGCGGTTTGTAGGACAAGCGACTAAATCCGATGAGGACAAAGGGCTTTCTCAAAATCAGCAGATCAAGATTCTGGAACAGTTTAAGGAAGGTATGTATAACGTTTTGGTCAGTACCAATGTGGGTGAGGAGGGGCTCGATATTGCCGAATGCGATTTAGTGATCTTCTATGATGTCGTTGCGTCCGAAATTCGATTGATACAGAGACGAGGGCGCACGGCCCGACACCGTGAAGGAAGAGTGATCATCCTTTACTGCCGTGATACGAATGATGAGGTGTACCTACGAATCGCAATGAATAAACTGAAGCGAATGCAAAAGAATCTGAAAAAACCTCAAAAAAACAAATCACCTTCGAAGTCATTAAACGATTCAAATTTTACACGATTTACCTTTAAGAAAGATTCAGATATGGAAAACCAGGTGAAGGTTAGTACCTATGAGCGACAGTCAAGTCTAGAGGATTTTACAACTAAACGCAAGCAAGAAGCCTATCTCACAAAATTAGAAGAACAGAAACAAAACCAAAAAGATAAAGATATTATCCTAAGTTCGCATTTGAATATGAAATATGGGTTACGTAAACTTCTTAAAAATGCAGAAATTAACTTTTCGATTAGAAAAATGGACCATTCAATTACTCTCTTTGGGAAGATTTGTATCGAGATTAGGAATCCACGAAAGTTTACTGATTCGGATATTTCTAATTTACATAGAAATCTAACAAGAAAGTTTGAGTTGGTGGTTATCGTAATGGATTTTATCGGATTTCGAGAAGATTTTGAGGAGGAGAAACGCTTATTACGTCATAAATTGACCGAATTCGGAAAAGATAATAGCATCCAGATTGTAAATGTAGACAATTCCGAGGAGGTATTTTATTTAGTAAAAAATATCTATGAATACAATAAAAAATAGAAATAAAAAGGGGAGGTGATTGGATGGAAGAGGAAATTGGACTTAAGAAGGATGTGAAACCCTACTTAATCTTCATTTGTGATGAATGTGAGCAGTATATGTATGTTAAACCCTCTCAAAAAAAAAAGAAATGTCTCCGGTGCGGAAAAAAGTATAATGTTCCGAAATTACATATTGTCGACGAAGTTAAAGGGATGAGTGCGGCGGTCGAGCGGGTGAAAGAATTGCAGAAAACACTTTCAGATCGTCCAAAATTCAATTCAGAAGGAGAGTTTTCTGTTCCATCACATAAATCTCCTAAAATCTTTATTGAAGAGATATCATCGGAGATCCATCCAAGAGAGCAAGATTCATCGGAAAGGCAATTTAAAGATCTCCTTCAAGAGATCTCAAAGCATCATAGATCTTTTCCCAAATATATGGCCGAGTTGTTGGCAGAAGAATATAGACTGGAGAAAAATGAATTAGAACTTTATCTGCGAGAGTATATCAAAAAAGGCTTCCTCCGACCGATGAGAAACAACTATTTTTCATTTGCATAATTTTAATTGTTCTCTTACCATTATTTCATTAAACTTTTGATTGGGTACGACCTTCTTAACTCGATTATAAAGAACTCTTATTAAGATGATTATATTCTCTGTCCCAAAATTTTAAAAGACTGAGCTTTTAAAATCAGCATTAGATAAGGAATGGTGCGAAGTATTCGAACCTCCGAAGCCAATCCATAGAAGGCAAATCACATTTTTCTTCTGCTCTTTATGGTCTTTTAATGAAAATTTTTATTAATAAAATTTAAAATTTAAGAAAAAGAAGGAAAATTTTAAGAAAATAATTCTTTTTTGAGAATTTCTTTGACCTGTGTTTTTGTAAGTGGTTCTTTATTGTTGAAATCTTGCGCTTGGGACTTCATCTTTAATTCATGTAAGCGTTCGTATTGGATAAGGATCCGTCTTACCAACGATTCGAAGGATCGGACCTCTTCAGAATTGGACTTATCATTCCTATCAAGATCAAGTTTACTGTTTTTCTCCGATTTAATACTCATAGTGATAAAATGAGATCGTAAACTTATATAAACAAAAAAGCGTTAACTTTTACTCACTTCGTCCAAATAAAGTTTCATAAAATATCGCTGGCTTTTACAATAATCACGACGTTGTGCATCAGATATGGAATGACTATTGAGTAAAATATTTAGTTTTTTGAGGATCTCCAAATAATCTTCGGTGGATTTTTGAGGTTTGCGTATTACCTTGAAATTCATCTTTTGAGATGCATGAGTATTTTTTTGGATTTCAAATTTTAATTTTGGTTTTTTTTCAACTGGATCTTGAAGTTTTGGAATAGTGAATGAAAAGATTATATCCTTCTTTTCCTCGGTATCAGGATCTGGTTGCATTTGAGATCTCACATAAAACTACTATTAACTACAAAAAATGAGGAGAAAATATAAAGAAAAAATATAGAAAATGGCAAAAACATTATTTTTCTTTTAAAATATGTTTACTAGCACTTTCGACGATCCTTTTTGATAGTTTGACACCGAGTCCTGTTTTTCGATTAAGTAAATATGGGGATTCTTTGGCAACTCGAACAGCGGTATGGTACCCCGATTCATAGAGGATGCGCGCTCTCACTCTTCCGACATTCTCTAATCGTACCACCAGGTCGAATAACTCCTCTCGGATACCGTAGTGAATGCGAATCTGGAGGGTTTCTGCCATCTCGGCGATCTTAACCATGTCGTTTTTAATATCCTGCCCTGACTCGCTGAGGTGCGTGGCGATGATTCCGACGAAGGTAATTATTCGTTCCAAATTTTCCCTTACCGACATTAGATCCCCCGCCATTATATGGTATCGTTCCAAGATCTTATTTATCGGTTCCTCATCAGCCCACTCGATTACGGGGTCTAAAAGTTTGTGATCCCGCACTCTTCTTTCCGAAATTAAGATCTCGTAGGATTCCCGTAATAAGTCTTGATAAGTGGAGATTTCGCGATTTTCTAGTTTGGATCGAATTAATACTCCTGAGACGGGATATAAATAGAGCCGAATAATCAGTTTTCCGAACTGCGAACAAGTGATTTTTTCTTCACTTTCTTTGAGGATCAAGCCTTTTTCGAATAAATAATTTAAAATATATTGACTTTTAATGGATTTCGGCACGATGTCATTCATGGCTCGACGGACACGCTTGTCGGGATATTCGATCAGATAAATCAAATATGCTGTAATATGTTCGCAAAACTCGAAGGCAAATTTGTTATCGGCAAAATTGTTGGAGATGCCGTTTTCAAACCCGCACGAGCACCTGATCCCATTATCCAAGTCGAATTCACAGAAAAATACACCGTATGTTGTCTTGATATAGCCTGAGAGGTTGGAGGGGGTTAGTTTGGAGATCTTGATCTTATACTCCCGTTCTTTTGCGAGTTTAACTTTCTTAGGATCAGCGTGGAGCTTTAAGATGTTGAGCGGAGTTATTTCTTTGATCATTAATAATTCCTCAATAGGTATGGGTTGTTTCATCTTGTGGGAAATATTATACCAAAAATAGGTCTTTTCAAAAAATTTGGTAAGCCGATTCAATGAGATGATCTTTTCCTCATAGACCCGCAATAAGACTTGCTCTTTTAACGTATTGATGGTATTGAGTCCCGAATCGAGATCCTCATAGACGGGTATGAGGCGATTTTCTTGGTAATCGACCTTGAAATAATGGTCTTCGATCCACGCTTTCTCTTCTAAGTTATTGACAAGTAATACACCATAACCGACCGAATCGAGTCCAGGTCGTCCCGCCCTTCCGAGCATTTGAAAAACCTCGTTTGCAGAAAATGGCATAAAATACGAGAAACCATCGCCATTTTCATAATATCCCTTAAAATTTCTGATATTATACCCGGAAGTCACGTAGCGTTTAAAATCTTTAAGAATAACGACGCGAGCAGGTAAGTTGATCCCCGCAGATAATGTAGTGGTACAGCAGATCACTTTGATAATTCGCTTCTTATAATTTTGCTCCACCAAACGTCGTTCTTTGGGTAATAATCCTGCATGATGAAAGGCGATTCCGTGCTTAATAACTTTTTGAAGTTCAGGATGTCCTCCTTGAATTTTTTTAAGCTCAGTCTCAATTTTCTTACATAAATCCCTCTCATTAGGTTCCAAAAAGCGTTTCGTAGTTTGATATAGGGCTCTCGCCATCTTTTGAGTGGCTTTTCTGGTATTTAAAAAGATGAGTATCTGTCCGTTCTTTTCCAAGATACTTTTCAGTATTTTTTTTATGGTGGAATTCTTATTTTGCGAGACCTCGATCTTGTAATGAAGGGTTACGGGGCGTTCTTTTGATTTGATAAGGATGGTCTTATTACCGAGATTGTTGATCCATGAGTTAAAGAATTCTGGATTATTGATTGTGGCAGATAATCCTATGATTTGCGGGGTTTGTAAAAACTCGTTCATGCGCACGATTAAAGATTCTAATCGCGGTCCCCGAGAAGATTCTCCGATAAAATGAATTTCGTCAATGATTATAGTAGCAATATCAAAAATCCATTCTTTATCATAGAAATTTCTAATGATAGAGTCCATTTTCTCGTAAGTGGTAATAATGATATCAGCTTGAGCCAGTTTTTTGTCATCGACGTCGAAATCACCGATGGAAAGTTCCACCCTTAGATTAAATCGTGTATATGCTTTTTTGAAATGGTAATATTTCTCAGTCGCGAGCGCTTTAAAAGGCACCAGATAGATTGATTTACCATAACCTTGAAAGATATTATGGATCGCACAGATCTCGCCGATAAGGGTTTTTCCACTTCCCGATGGTGCGCTAATAAGAAATGATTTGCGATAAAACAGTCCCTTTTTTATAGCTTCGGTTTGGATATCACGTAATTTGAAAATGTTTGATTCAAAAAGCACCCGTAATATGCGTTTATCTGGAATGAGACTGAAGATTTCTCTGTCTCGATATTCTTCTAAGTCCTCATCATTTAGTTCTTTGGAATAGTCGAATATGGTTATTTTGGGCCACCTAGTAAGATTATATTTCTAAAAATATTGAAAAAAAAATAGTTCATTAATAAGGATTAGACCATTTTTTTAGTAATTCTTGAAAAGTATGTGAGTCACGTGAAAATTCCAAGCTTTTTATGGCAGAACAGCTCCGTACCCGTAGGTCTTTGTCAATATAGAATAACACTCCATGGAGAGGATTGCCGTGGATGTGCAGATGTGGATAAGGAAATACTTCTTCCTGTAATAGGGTTTCTAAGGTGCTTTTTTCAATACCTATCCTCACCTTCTCATTACAGATCGGGCACCGATGGAGATTTCTGAGTTCTTTTCTGATCGTATGATCATCTATGTTTTTATTTGAGAGTACCATTGTTCATTTGTTAATTTTAATACTTAGTGCTCAATTAAGAGTTTATCAATATTTAAAGAAAAAAGACTGATGTTTAGATTTTGAAATGAAGAAAAAGGAAGGGTTTTGTCACAGAAAGAGGTAAAAAAGACAAGAGAAATCCGGAGGATGGGGATAAACTGATTTAAAAACCTAAGAGTGTGAGCAAAACCCATATATTCCAATTTATGGATGTCTATAAAAAATCCTCCCTTTTTGCAATTAAATTTTTTCTTTTTAAATATCTAATTAGATCGATTAATGTGAGATTAATATGACAAATGTAATGGAAGTACCCGAAAAAGAATGGGATCTTGAAATTGATTTAGAAAATATCGCACAAGCTATTGAGACTAAAGATTATGACCAAGCTCTCGAACTCGCCCAAAGAGGGTTAAAAACCGCTGAAGAGGGTTCACGCTTATACACCCGATTTCAGAAAGCTCTTAGAGAAATAAAAATTAGTCTACCACAGACACAAAAGTCATCTCGAGAAAAAAAACCTTCAATAATAGGATCATTCAAGCTAACAGACATTAAAGGGATTGGTACATCGACCGCCGAGAAATTACGAGATGCGGGGATCTCTACACCAGAGCAACTGAGTGCATCAAGTACTGAAACATTATCAAAAATCAACGGCATCAGTGAAAATTCTGCTGAGAGATTTATTAACGCAGCAAGAGATTTACTGCAAGGACATAAGGAATTCATTTCTAAAAGTGTTTCCAAACCAAAAATGACGGAGAAAAAAAAGAGTGCAACCTCAAAATCTCAGTTCGGGGGGCTTGAGAGCTATATAACTCCTCGAGAACAAAAACTAAAACCTAAACCCAAACATATTGAAACGAATAAAGAAATCGATAAAGAAATTGCCGAAGAAGTTTCAAAACGTATGGAGGAAATCGGAATGGAAGTGGAAATGTCAAGGAATAGTGAACCTAATACTCAAATAAAACAAGAAATCATCCAGGAAAGTGAGAATGAAATCGAGGATAATACCATATTTGAGGAGCATCTTGAGGATGAGATATCTCCATCTATTCATACTACGCGTAAATATTCTGAATTTATGATCCCCAAAAAAACAAACGAATTAAATACTGCTAAAAACAAACATACTGCTAATAGCGAGTCTCAAGAACTTATTTCCGAAGAAATAGCTGAAAAAAAGGATGTGCAGGATGATTTAAAAGAAAAAGATTATGAAAAGTTCAATCAAGAGCAAAAAATGACGAAATATGATTCGATGACCGAAAAGAACGATTTGCATTTTGATATTGACAATATCCCAGAATATATTGAAGAAGATGATCAAGAAAGCATAGGACCCTTAAAAACAGAGTCTCACCTTGAGTTTCGAAAAAATAAGATCTCTAACAAGAAAAAATCTCTACTCAAAAAAATCAGAATTATCTTACAAAAAAGGGGATATCATATATTATCCCATCTAAAGATCGATGGATGCGATATGATCGCAGTCAGATTGGTAAAGATTACGGAAGAAGAATCATGCCTTGTCCTCTTACCAATATTCGCAGATAAATTCGGGGAGCAATATCTTGTAGCTGAAAAAGGGATTTCGATGCTCCATAGAGAACCATCGGATGAGGTGTACGGTCAATTTCTTTTCGATTGGGACGCTTTCAAAAAGGTAAAGGGAATCATCATGCGAGAGATTGTTCAAGAACAAGAGATTTTTGAGACACTTGAAAGATATGCCCGTACGCCATTTACCTTAGAATATAATGAAACTGATAAACAAATATATCTTTATAGTGGGAGTAATACCTATACTGTGTGGATCTCACCAATCTATGTTGCGCACCAGAGAGTCGCTTTCCGAGAAAAAGAACTTCCTTTCCCTTATCTGAAAGCGCTTGATCTCCATGTCGTTGGGCACGATTACCTCGAGGCGCTCATTTCTTTTATGGAACGAAAATTTCTTTTTTTGATCGAGTATAGCCCAACCACGAAGAACATACAATCAAAAGCGCAGCTTTATAACGACTTTCTCTCGGAACTTCGAAATGTTTCCATCCCAATGCTCATAATAACTTTCATGCTAGCGAGTCTTATTCCGATTATTCCAACCCTTACATTTGGAATGGGCGTTACGAGTTTTGCGATCTATTTAATCTTACTAGGCTGGCGTTATTATTTGTATAAGCAAAAACTCCATATAAAACCTAAGGAGAGGACTGGTATGGGAGATGCAGAACTTGAATTGATGCATCAAGATTTTTCCGATGATGAGATGAGACAATTTATTTACGAACTCTTTGGAAAAAATTCAACCTACACCATTAAATCAAAAAACCCAAAGAGTCCAGACAATAATAGAAAAGAATCGAAAGAAGGTCCCATTTCTCAAAACCAAGAACAAGAACAAATCCAAGAAAAGGTTTCATATACTGGGAATAAATCTCAAGTAAAAACGAGGAAGAAAGAAGCGACAGAAAAGTCCTCGAAAAGTCCTATAACCCGACAAATTCTTAAAAAATATGAGGGGCTCTTGGAAGAGTAATAATCTCTTTTAGTCCTAATTTCTCATTTATTTATATATAATTTCGGATTGAGGTATTTTTTATTTAAATATGGAGGTGTGATTCATCCTATGAGTAAATATGAAACTACTTGCATTATTCAAATCTTTGTTTTTTTTAGGCTGTGGAATCTGTTTTTTCTCACTTTTCTTGGATTTTTATTCTCTAAGAGTCTATAATGTTTCCGGTACACTTATCTCATCGTGGGATTATTCTTTGCTTACGGGATGGACGGGTTCGAATGCAACCTATCGTCCGCCTGAGCTTGGATTATCGATCGAATTTTTAGTGGTCTATCTCGGAGTAATTATTCTATCGGTGATTGCGACGCTGCTAAAAAATATTGAAAAAACTTCAGATTTGCGCTCCTTTATGCCGTATGCGTATCTTAATATCTTTTTACTGTTGATGATCAGCTTTATGATAGTCGTATTTCCTATTTTCTTTCTTCTCCCTGAAGAATTATATTATCCCTTTATGATTGTTTTTGATGAATCATTCAACTTAACATTTCATTATGCGTTGGGGATTCCCTATTATTTGCAGATGGGCGGTTTTGTTATGGTCTTTCCCTATGTGATTTTTCATTATCACTCCATATGTAAATATACCCTACAAAAAGACGATAACGTCGAAAAGATTCAAAAACTCATACAAGAAGAAAATGAATATATTGATTTTGACAGGTATATTACTGAAGAGAAATTGAAAGAGAGACACCGTAGAAAAGAAAATGATAAAGAGTTCCAATTTAAGATTAATGTTTTACGAGAAGGGGGATTATAACCATGCTGGAGCGAAAGACCGAAGATGATCAAATTAAGGAATTAATAGAGATATGTAAACACACCAAAAATTACAAGAAGATCGCAGTAGTAGGTTTTATGTTAATTAACAATCGAGCTAACGAACTGGGTGTGAAATTAGGTATTCGTCCACGAAATCGAGAAAATGAATCTTTATATGATTATTTATCCAATATCAATACAATTCTTACCACCAATTTTGAGATCAATCTCTTTCGCGACGATTTTCTCACTAACCTGAAAAAATATGAGATCATCTTTACTAAGCAACGTGGGGAGATGCCCTTTCAATACTTATCTGAGATATATGAATTGTATTATGAGTTAAGAAAGCTGGAAGTTCCAGATTTATGGAAGAAAGTCTCTCCCGAGATGCTTCCTAGAGGAATTTCGGAAATAAGTTTCCTCTCATCATTTTTAAGCGGATCATCGCAAAAAGAGGAGCAAGATCCCATCCAAAAAATAATACTCCATAATTTTCAGCGGCATGAAACACAACTTAAGGCACGCTTAAAACAGAAATATGATCCGAATACCTTTGAAAGCGCGATCTTGCTCAAACGAGTGAAAACGATCTTAGAACAGAATAAATCAGGAAAAATCCTTCTTAAAGGAACTCTGAAAGATAACATAATCTATAAACATTCTCTCAATTCGACTATAGGTTTTTTTTTATTGGGTATTAGCATTCTATTGGGGATGGTCGGAGTTGTATGCCTCTTTCAAGCAGTTCTTTTTCCCACGATTTCCTCTTCTCTCAGCATGATTATCCTCCTTTTTTTCGGATCTGCTGCATTTTTCTTTTATATATATTGGTCTCAATTTATGAAATGAGGTGTAAAGAAATATGGATATTGAATTAAGCAAGATTAGTCGGACTAAGAAAAAAATTTCACATCACGATAGTAGATTTCCCGATGATAGAGAGGCTTCCACCCAACCCCGTTCTTATCTCAATATCTGGGAAAAGATCCCTTCTTACAGGGATATTAATATGTTGTATGGGATAATCAAAATCATATTTTTAGGTGGAATCATAGGTTTCTTAATGGGAACGACCTATTTCAGCACGTTTAACCTCTGGGTGAGTATAACAATTCCCTCAGTATTAGGGATCTCGTTTATAATCGCTTTTTCCGATAATTTTTTCATCTTTGATCGGTTTTCGAATCGTTGCTACGGCAAAATAGATTTATTTGAGAACTTCGAATTCTGGCAGATGAGCGATGATGAGTTTACCCTCTATCTCTCCAATAAAAGAGATCTGCTTCATACGGGCATCCGGATCTATAAAATTGCGGTGATCCCCGAGAATGTACGTCCGAATCTCAACCATTTGATAAAATCATTACATAATGCGCAGATCCCGTTTACTTACCAAATCGTACAGAATCCGCTATATCGCGATCAATCACAAACTACTAGAATTGATCTCTATTTTGCCTTATCCTATTATGTGAGTAGCATATTAACTAAGACTAAACTAATACAAATCCAAGACGCTTTAGAAGAGTTTTGCTATACGTTTAAAAGTATCTGTATCGCCAATTTGGCACATTTTAAGATCAACCTTTTGAAAGGCGATGATCTATTTCAAGCAATCCAAACCTTTGTATTCGGGATTCCAATTAGTGCTCTAAAAAGACCTCAACATACACTATCTATACCGAATAATTCGTTTCTATATCTTATTAAGGCACTTATGATTCTAGCTACAATTTTCTATCTAGATTTCATTCTTTTGTCCTATTTTGAATTCGGGGTTATCCTTATCATAAATGCGGTGGTTATCTGTCTCATTTTCGCATTATACTGGCGGGAGGTGATCAATCATTTCTCGGAATTAATAGTTCTCAGAGAAGGAAGGGAGGATATCCCTTATTTCCATAATCTTGCCTTCTATCGCCTTCCGGAGTTTCGAGATTTCATATTTCTCTACTTGCATAACCGATATTTGATCGGGTTCTCGATGCTTAATCTGAACTATGTGACCCCGCCCCAATTTAGTGCAGATGGCTATTTTCTCGCCAATCCGGATAAGTTTTTTCGCTCGGTGGTAAATCGGCAGATCCCATACACCTATACCTTGATAAATTCTCCTTTAGACTATAGCAATTTTGAAAAAGTCAGCCTAAAATATTTAACTGCATTTACCCGCGATCGTCTCTTACAGCGAGAGAGCGAGCATGAACGAGAAGAATGGCTTCACATGAGAGCGGGTATCTGGAGGATGTCACAGATCATTTCTCTTCAAGAAGTAAAATATACAAAAGTATTATCCCAGAATCATTTTGAACAGATAAGTGAGACTTTGCTAAAGAGAGAAAAGGAATTTCTCAATATTTATAAAGCCAATTTTCCCAATTATCATTTAGAGGTGCTACCTTCGAAAAGATCCCTCTCAGCCCTTATTGCGACGATGCTCAAATCTAAGTTTTATCGTTTAGCGGGAACACATATGGATTATTCCATTATCCAAGGTAAAACTCTGGTCAATCTTAATGAGATTGCGAACGAGTTTAAAAAGGGAGTAGAAACGCGTATCGCTGCCGAATTTAACTCCCCTCTGGATATCCAAAACGATATCGTAATAGGAAATACCATTAATACGGAGTTCTTAGAGGAGGAAATCCCTACGGGTTTTACAATAGATCAAGTCAAAAAATTATTAATTACTAATGGTACTGCGAATGATCGCGAAAATATTTTATTAGCACTCACGAAAGAATTGGTCAAAGCAGGGCAGCCCTCGGTAATTTTTGACTTCTCGGGCAATTTTTCCAAACTGCTTACATATTTCGAGGGCACGATATATGAGTCTCATCTACGACACTATAAACTTGGGCGAACATTCCAAATCGATCCCATCGCGACTGATATCCATAACGACAGATACGATGACAAATATGACGACTTACTCATAGACTCCTGGGCGATGAGTTTTAAGGAAAACGAGCGAGCGACACAGACTTTTAAAAGATATATCAAAAAAATGCGTAAAACGGGACGCACCAGTCTGTCCGATATTGCTTTAGAGATCGAAACCTCAAAGGAATGGCAAAAAAGTCCCTACGCCGACTCGATTCTCTCGATGCTTAAAGAATTTACAGAAGATGCGATCTATATACCAGATGTTGACGAAGAGCGGATGGAATTGGAGACAGTACCGAAGGACTTTGTCCAAAACGAGAAAACCATTATAATGGATTTGTCAATACTCCGCGATTTGGAGCAGAAAGTCTTTATTACAGCGGTGGTGCTTGCCAAGATCATCCACCACATCGAGCAATACAATCAATACACAGAGAAAGTTTTTATCTTTCCAAACGCGGATATCTTTTTCGATAACTGGTATTTGGATAGGTTTAATCATCTCCGATATGGGAAAGTCAATAAATTTTTAGAACCGTTTTTTCAGCGGGGATTTGGGTTTACTATTACAGCAAATCAAATTAGATATCTTCATCCCAATGCCCTAAACTACTTCAGAAACATTATGAGTTTTCGTGCGATCGATAAACGTGATATTTCATCCTTGCAAACTATTATGAATTTGTCCGAACTTCACGGCACGGGATATTACAGCAACAGCCGAAAAGACTCCTATCAAGTGGACTTTTTGATCAATCTAAAGAAAAATGAAGCCTTAGTAAGGAGAACAGACTATAACCAGCCCTATCCCATTGAAATCTTGAGTGATATTATTGACGTACCGAAAATGGAGTTCAAATATATCAAGGATTATATGGCCCGCTGTGGACTTAACCTGCAAGATACCGAAAATCGCATCTTGTTAGGAGCCAAAAAGACCTTATTTGAGACCCATTTTCAAAATTATGTGATTTTTCTCGAGGAAATTATTAAATTTTTCAACGTATTAGGGCGGTTGGATAAGGTCGGCAACCTCTATAAAGCAAAGATCAAGGAGCAATTGCTCAAGTTGATCTACCCGAAAGCTCAAGAAAAGTTCCAGAACGACAACTTGATGATTAAAGAAGTGCGGGATCGTCTCTTCGATATGCTTCTTAAACATAACTATATCATCGAAGACCATCCGAGAAGGGCAAGCGGCTCGCAATCGATTCGGACGTCATATTCTGTGGGACCACAATATCAAGAGTCATTGGATGATTATTATCGTGCTAAAGATAGAACTCCACTTGAAATCTCTGTGGAGACGGTTGAGAAAGAATCGGATACAGAATATGAATTGGAAGCGTTATTTCCTTCGGACATTGATAATGGCGAAGATTTAGAGACCATTGACTTGGATTGGGAAGATACTGATATTGAGGTCATTCCGCAATTTAATAAGACAGAATTAGAAGAGAACTTCTGTACTATGCTGATGAAAGAATATTTTTTCGACCTTACGAGAATCAATTTCCATTTGAATAAGCAAAACTATGAGGAAGCAATGTTCTTAGAGCGAGAAGCTTTACGATCATTTCTGGTAAAATTTTATTGTAAATTTCATCCTAATGAACAGTGTGAGATCTCGGACCTCCAAACCCAAAACGCATTGAAATTTATCGATCAATCCTTGGATCTTCCAGTCTCCACAAACCAATTTTTAGACCATCTAGACTTACCGAAGTTGGGGGATCTTAAACAAGAAGAGAGAAATTTACGTCTTCGAGAAAATCTTGAAAAATTTTTGAACCTCTTTCACACCCTCCACGACTTTTTTATTGCTAAAGATAACGGAGGGGAGTTATAATACCGCCGAAATTAGATTTAGGAGACTTTTTGGAGATGTCAGTCTTTGATGAGGGAGAATTGAAACGACTTAAGGAAGAATTGAAAGACATACCTTTTCCCGATCGAAACGAAAATAAACTTATTAAGATCATCCTTGAATACCTTGCGGGTGCTTACGAACGCCTCCTCGAAAATGTCCCTTTCTATATAGAGAATTTCATACAGAAAGCAGAGATCTCCAAATTCGCACAATCGGAACTATCTGAGATTAATAAATCGGAAGATCTTTTATATTTACAAGAGAAACTCAAAGAAAAAGAGGGATTTTTAGAATTGATGGCACAGAGAATACAGCGAATTCATGCGAAAATTTCTCAAAACAAGTGAGAATATTTCCTATTTTTTTTACTATAATTTTATCTTAGCTAATTATATTGCATAAAAAAAATAGAAAAAATAAAAAATATAAATCTTAAGGTTATAAGGTTGGCACATTTGACCGTATAGCGAATGAATCATCGATTAAGTTATGATGTGTTTTAATCTCAACATATCGCATATTCTCATCAAGATCATAAGCTTGGAATTTGTTTATCAGCTCTTCCATTTTCTTAATCTTCTCACCATTTTTGAATTCTCCTGATTCTATCTTCTCACTAAGGATGGAATATGCTCGAAAAAACTCTTGTGCTCTCTGTTTTTCCAAGAGCATTGTTTCTTTTGCAACCGACCTGCCCTTATGACCATTTTCTTGATGAATAGTATAACATACTTTATAGACCGTCATAGCTAATCTAGGAGCATTATATAGCAAGTATATTTAAAGAAAAAATTAATGTAGTTTATTTAGGTATTGATATTTTATGTATCGTCTTTTTGTGTTGTGTTAAAATGTCTTGATAGATTCAAGACCAACCAATTTAGTTTATTCGAAAGTTGAAAACCGCTCCTTAAGCTTCCCAATTGAATTATTATTCCATAATCTTCTGTAAATTTTTAACAATTACATCTTTATTTGGATCTTCTTCTAAATGATTCTTAATATTTTCAAGTAGCTCATTTTTGGATACATTAACATGAGAGAAAAATTTATTAATTTCTTCTTTTGCAAACGTTCCTTCTAATAATGCTCGTGAAATACCTTTATACAATCTTAACCATTTTTTACGAGTTCTGGAACGCTTTTCCTTTTTTTCTTGGCGCACGAGTTCCGCATATTGGAGGGCATAGGATAATCCTCCATATCTATGAAGATCATACATCAATGCAGCTTTTACGACATGACAATTTGTTAAAACGGGATCTGTTTTTCCTTTATCGATAAGCCCCGCTGAAGTGACCTTTTTGATTATCATATTTTCATTATAATCAAGAACGTGATAAGGAAGCAGAATTCTCGGTAGATGCGATTTATTTCGTTCTCTGTCGGTCAGATACCATTGTTGATCTTCTGAGGTAAAAGGAGCATTATGAATAAAGACAGGATCCCACTCAGATCGTATCTCTTTACTGGGAATTTCATAAAAGTACCGCTTAATCTGATCTGAAGAGTATCCTAAAATTATTATTGGAATATCTCGCTTTAAAGCTTCCTTTACCATAATCGAGTGGATAAGGTCACTGCAATAATCGCAAACGGTACCTGTCAGAATTAATTCATTTGAGTTGTGTTGTAAAAATAAAAACCTGTATAACTTCGAAAACGTAGCAGCGCCATCCTCGATCATAAGATGATGATCTTGGTAATCAAGTCTTGCTAAAGTCTTTTTGATATTTTGCTTTGCCACCTTAGTCATGAGTCCCGTATCTATAGTTATCGCAAGTGGATTTAATCCTAATTCATTTATCAGCATGTTAAGCAAGGCAGTAGAATCTTTACCCCCTGAATATCCGAGGATACAATCGTATTTACCTATGGATGTGTGTCCATGAATTTTATCCAGTGTTGCTTTCCAATCATTTAACGCCTCTTTTTTCATCTCTTCGGTGATCTGCACTTTTCGCCAATTTTTGGTTTCAAAAAATGGATTTCGGCAAATATCGCAGATTCCTTCATTATCCAAATTAATATGTAAAAATCCGTCTGGAAGAATACAATTTTGGCAAAAATGATGGTCCTCTTGAAGTGTCATTTATTTTCGATTTTTTTAAGTTTAAAAACAGTATTCATTATCCTTATTTAAAGGAAAAATTTTATATTGTATTAGTTAAGATCTATTTTTCCTTTAAATACTCTCCAAATATATAACGAATAATAAACTGGAGATATGAAAATTTGGTATGCAAAAATTAGAATTAAAAAAAAATGAGAATATCACTGTAAAAGAAACTAACAACTCGCAAAAGATTCAATATGCGTTTGAGAAATTACTTTTTGTACCTGAAACACAATTAAAACCCCGAATAATATTTGAACTAGTTCAATATCTCAATAAGAAAATAAAGGATGAAAATTATCCGATAAAAGTATTTATTGCAAAAGAAGGACGAATTATTAAGGGAATAGTCGTTTGTCAAATTGATCCCGACTATCGAAGTTATGGACGTAAATGCGGAACTTTTGGCTGGTTATATGCACTTACACTTGAATCTTGCAAACATTTAATGAATCATTGTGAAAAATATATGAAGGAATATAGAATCCGAAAGCTACGTGGACCGATTAATTACCCGAAATTAATCGGTGGTATTGGATTTCAAACAAAAGGATTCGATCATACCATGATGGCTGGAGTAAATTTTCATGATCCTAATATGCGAGAATTAGTCTTCTTAGAACACTTGGGGTATAAAAGAGAATCGAAATATAGCTGTGTTAAGGTTTTTAATACTGAATGGAATAAGGGTAAACAGATTCCCAATGATATAATAATTCATTTCCCCACTTTAACTGAATTTAAAAACCTAAAAGAAGAAATTCTCGAATTAGGCAAAAAATCCTTTAATGCGATCCTTGCTGATGCGGCAGGAGGGGAAGATCGGATGCAAGAGTTTTTCAAAATATTTGAGATATTAAATAATATCTTACCTCAACAATATAAAGCTAATAATAAACGGAATCCCGAAGAATTTACCTCAAACAAGACATATATAAAAACCATCAATTCCCATGATTTTAGTAAAAATTTACCATGGCTCCCATTCTTATTTTCTAAGGAAGATAATCAGATAATTGGATTAGGAGTAATCTTACCAAATCTATATCAGCTATGGAAAGGAGAAGTTCTGACCGATGCAAACGTGGATAGTGTAATAATTCATCCTAATCATACTAATAAAGGATTGTTTTCTACTGGATTTAATGCGTTTCGAATTGCAATCAGTATGCAAGGAATCTCTTATCTTGAAGGCACCACAATTTGGTCTAATAATGAAAGGGCTGTAAATACTATTTTCCCTCATTCAACGCATGTGCGAGAACATGTAGTTTTACAAAAACGAATTTAAACAATAGAATTGAAGATAAAGATATATTTTAAATGTTGTAAATTTTTTATTCTTTTAAATTTACTAATAATTTCCATAACAAAA
>WJIN01000352.1 GCA_014730295.1 Promethearchaeota archaeon
GGAATATCTAACATGGGCTTTGGAGAGATCAATAAATGAACGTGATTCATATCCCATTTGATTTCCACCACTTTTACCTTAACGTTCTCTGACAGTTCAATAATCTTTGTTTTTAGAGCCTCAATAATATCAATCTCCTCTATAAACGCGGGTTGACGGGATTTTACTCCGAAAATTAAGTGAACCATGAGAGAATAGACTCTATGAGCATCTTTTCGATATTCCATTATATTTTGATCAATTCGAGAGGATAAAAAGGATATAAGTTATTGAGTTTAGTGATTTTTAAACGCATTCATCCACGCCCGAAAGGACATGGCTTTCTGCGTGAAAAACGGTAAAATCAAATATGATAATCTATATATAGGACAAGTTTCCTATAAAGGTTATGATTCAGATTATCTAAATCTGAATTTCCCAAATCCTCATTCTAAAAGTCTTAAGGATGCTTCTTATCTTAGAATAATGTTTAAATTTCCGATTACGCTACATTTGAATTAAGAAATGATTATAAATTTGTGCTCAATTTTTTTTTATGGTAGCGATTAATTGACAAGAGGAACAAGCCATATTTATATGGAAATTGAAGGGAAAGAAAATATTCATCACGTCTATAAGCCCCGATTGCGGGTTTCAACCTTAACTTCAAAGATAATCGAAGCAATTTTACTATTAGCTTTCGAACTTTTTATAATTATAATTTTTTCACTCTATCTTCAAGAAACCTACATCAATTCTAATTATTCGAAGAACACTTATGAGTATATCTGGGCATCTATTGAGACCTTTTTCATTATCATTTTTATAATCCAATTACCTATTTATTTTTCTAAAGAAGTTTATAATTTGAGAAAGCAAATTATTGGAGAAAAGTTCGTAATCTATCGAGGGAAAAAATATTATTTTGATGGTATAACGCTCAAATTTAGGCCTAAAAATCCTATAAATTCGATATTAGAAATAAAAAGACTTGAAAATTTTGCCTCAAGCTTAACCTCACTCGATCTCAGCAAAAATGAGATAAACGCTATTCGATTTCCAAACTTATTCCCCAATCTAAAAGAGCTAAATTTAAATTATAATAATATATCTCGGATTTCTAATTTGGATAGCGTACCAAAGCTTGAGCGATTCCATATTAAAGCAAACCGATTACAAGCTCTTGATAATCTCTCTAATAATAAAGCTCTAAGAGTCATATATGCTCAAAAAAACTTCATTAAGAAAGTTAACCTCAAAACCAACCCAGAGCTAATTGTGCTCAAGATGAATGACAATGAATTAGAATCATTAAAAGATTTTAGAAACCTCTACAAGCTCATAAATCTAAATGTATCAAACAATAACCTAACGGACATCTCTCATCTGGAAAAATTGATAAATTTAGTATTTTTTAATTGTCGAAAAAATCCAATTAAAAGAAGTGCAACGATGCCGAAATTAAGTTTAGGGAAACCCTGGGTGAGATATTGTCAATTAAACAGAGATATTGAAGTCCTTAATGAATTGATGCTATTATCTCAATACGCGAATAACCAAAAAAGACATAATAGATTGGTTAACTATGCATCTCGGTACTTTAGTTCAATCTCTCTTCAGACTAAACGTATTGAAAAACAAAAGAGAATTAGTTATTATTACCATTTCTCATTCTATATCCAAGAAGTTTATAACATTTTCCAACAGAATCTTAAAAAAATCATCTTATATACACCTTGCTTTTTAATCTCCTATTTTATCCTAATACCATGGGTACTGGAGATATTCTTCCCCTCAAAGATTGGAAATACAGCTTTAAATGTTTATAGTGGAAATACTATCCGATCGATTATTCTCCTAGTTGTTATTTTTACATTTTGGTGGATTGAGCTTGATAACACTAATATTTATATGGATTTCAATTGAAATCTATGATTTTTTGCGGACGATCTATGTAATCAAAAGATTACAATGTATCACAAAAACGATTAAAAACTTGGATTTTCAAAGTATATCTACCAAAAAAAAATGAAATTTCATTTATTAAAAAAGGAATTTGATGCGGAGAATTGTGGTAATTTCAGATAATAAATCTAAAATTAAAGGATTAAAATAAAAACTACTATTTCTTAATATTTGAATGCAACCTTAATAGCTTCATTTGGACTTTTATTATTTGCTGTCTCTAAAGCTGTTTTATAATTATCTAAACTATAGGTGTGAGTAACAAATGGCTCCGCATTTACAGCTCCAGATGAAATTAGATCTAAGGCAATTTCCATAGTACGCTTTCTTTGACCTTCGAAAGTGTCATAACTAAATATATTGGAAGATATAATCGTGATTTCTTTTGAAATTAAGGGTGTCCAATCTACTTTGATATTTCCGGGATATCCGATCAGGATGAGATGTCCTTTCATTTTGATCAATCTTAAAGCATCGTTTAAAGAGCTTGCGTTTCCAACAGAATCGTATACAATATCTGCTCCCCCTCCGTATGGATATGCTGATTCAAGTGGAGGGGATAGAATTTTCGAGTCTAATTTACGCCCCAATTTCTTGATATGAAGATCTTTTTTAGCGATAAATACTTCCTTTGCTCCCAATTGTTTCGCGATTTCGGCTTGAAAATTATAACGGGCTGTAGCATATATTTCTTTTATTCCTAACGCTTTTATGGTGGATATTACTGCCAATCCAATTGTCCCACAACCAATAACAACACATTTATCATTTTCTTGGGCTCTATGTTTTAAGATACCGTGAAGAGCACATGATATAGGCTCCGCAATTAAAGCTTGCTCCCATGATATATTTTCAGGGATCTTATACACAAATCTATGGTGCGCGACTATGAATTCTCCCCATCCGCCACCCGTGTCTTTACATACTCCAAAAACAACTCCTGGAGAAATATCTCCTTTATCCAAGTTTATACATAAATTATAATCACCCGCATTACACTGAGGACAAGGATCTAATCCTCTAACTTCACAAGATAAATTGGTGTCACATATTACTCTATCACCAATTTTTAGATCTTTTACATTATCTCCTATCTCTATTACCTCTCCTACAATTTCGTGACCCGGAATCGAAGGAAATGAAGTTAAAGGTGAAAGAACCATTGAATTTTGAAGATTCATCATATGCATATCGCTGCCACATATTCCTCCTAATATTACCTTTACCTTAATCCAATTTTCATTTATTAGGGTCGGTTCCTCGTAATCTTTAGAATAGAGAACTAAATCATATGGGTGCAATTTAAAATCAGAATCTTGCGCTACTTTCTGTTTAAGTTCTAAATATCGTGGAATGTCAAAATATAATGCTTTCATGTTGTTTGCTCTATTTTTTAATTGAGTAATAGATAAACATATGAAATATTTAAATCTATCAATGCGATTTTGAAATAAATCCCATTCTAATATCTGCATTTCAACTAACTAAATTAAAAACTTTCGCAAATAAATTAACAATCTATTCCTATTTGAAAAATTTTAATAAAAAAGCTTAAGTAAGAGTAGATTATGTTATAATAGAGTGAATTTTATGGAAAAAGAAGCATTGATAAAGCTTTATGATGATGCGGAAAGCGCGATGAAGAGTGGAGAATGGAAAAAAGGGAGAGATTTAGCATTGGAATTAATAAAGGCTGACCCCGATTATATTGAGGGTTGGACTTTGCTGTTTATATATGAGGTACGGGAAGGTGTGCTTGGCAAAACGAATTCCTTAGAAAAGTTTGAAATAGATGATATTCCTTTTGAAATATTGGAACAGCAAGCAACTCAAAAAAAAGTACTCTCGTTTAAATCTAGTTTTATTGACCATTTAAAAAAAGAATATAATATTGAAGATTAATTAATTTCTTTTAAATATGTATGATCTGATAGATTTCCTTATCATTTTGTATAAAATATAAATTTTAAAAATGATTATTTCATATCACCCTACAACTATTAGGATTTCAGCGAATCTCTATACTAAAGAAAGTTAAAGTTAATGAGTTTAACGGAAACAAGAAACTGGGTAAAAAATTAAGTATTGTCCCCACGCATGTGGGGGTGAACCGAGACATGGGGACAAATCGCAGATCGATTTGAGATTGTCCCCACGCATGTGGGGGTGAAATGGAGTTCGGATTCCATATCTATCAGAATCGGAAATTTTCCACACCTTTGAGAGGCAAATTATTATTTACCAATCACATTTACTTATGAGGATTTTACGTATTTGTTTTTGATAACGTATAAAATTTTGATGATAATGATTAGAGGAAAAAAATCGTCCCCATACAGAGAAAATTGTTAAGGCAATGAAGGAGCATGGGAATGGACGTTCTCCTGGATTTATAATACACCAAAAAGTAGAGCAAGCGTAAACCCATAATATAAAAAATTACTTTCTCATTGGTTCCGTACACGGTATTATGGAGTAGGACAAAAAGTAAGGTCGAGCCAATGCCCGCGAGAAATACAAAATTCTTCTTTGATACCATATTTAACAAGAGTGCCGCGAGGAATAAAGAGAAGAATAATTCCTCGGCGATTGCAGAATTCAAGGTCAATAAGAGCGCATTGAGTTCCCATTCAACCCGTGCGGAGAACGGGAACCCTAAA
>WJIN01000353.1 GCA_014730295.1 Promethearchaeota archaeon
GAAAAAGTCAATTTAGTTCAAAAAATTATATCGGATATTGTAGCTTCTTATCAAGACTCTATTCTCACAATATTCGGGATAGGAAGCTATTTTGATGAACATTTACCGAAAGAATGGAAAAGACATGATCTTGACTTGGTTGTGGTTGTAAAAACCTAAATGGGGGAAGATTCGATTTTTATCATGAGATAAAACCCGGAGATATTTTTGTTGCCAGAAGGGGGAGGAACGAATTAATTGGAGTCGGATCACTTAAAGAATTAAACTTAGCAAGCAATAATTTATCAACCCTCCCAGAGTCGATATGGAATTTGGAATCATTAGAAACTTTGAGTATATCTACAAATAATCTGAGTGATTTATCAGAAAAGATAAATAATCTTAGGAAGCTTAAAAAACTGAGATTATATGGTAATAATCTTTCAACACTTCCAGATTCGATATGGGATTTGACTTCACTTGAATTGTTATCAATAGGATCTAATAAACTTGAAACTCTTTCTGATGGGATCGGAAATCTAAAATCTCTCAAATATTTAGATTTAAAGAATAATAAACTTAAAACCATACCAGATTGTCTGGGGAAGTTAAAAAACCTCGAGAAACTATATTTAGAAAGGAATCAAATCTCCAACGATCTACTTAACAAAGAATTGGAGAAGAAAGGATTCATCAAACCATATAAAAAAGCGTCTTGGTTTGAATATAAAAAAGATTAATCAAGAAATATTTTCAATTGCTTTGTAAAAATAAATCCAGAGCATCTGAACATTTATATTTCTGATCTTATATTTTCTTCACACTTTTTTTTTCAATATTATTATTAAAATGAGAATGCCTAATAGATAGTATCATTTTGGAGGATAAAGATTGTTAAACAAGTTATAAAAATCAAAGTGGAAGGAAAAGATAATCACGACCAAATGACTAAAAAAATAAATAAGAAATTACAAGACTTAAAGGGAGTGGAAATCATTAAGATCGTATCAGAGTCTGAAAATAATCGGCTTGTCGCATACATTCAACATAAAGTTGAAAGAGAAATCTTGAATGGTACTGCGGTTCGAACTAATCAAGGGGGGATTGTAAGATGTCCTCATTGTGGTCATATTGCTCATCAAAAAAAAGGAACGGTCTTAGGATCGGTTAGTTCTATGCAACTCAGGGAAATGGAGTTTTATTGTCCAATGGATGGTCATGTGTTCACTATAGCGGGGTATAAACTTTCACTCTAATCACCGCGTAAATAATTTGTCTTTTTGGTTTCTTATTGGGAGGGAATTTTAAAAAAAGTTTTGATACTCTAAATATAATCTAGTTCTTAATATGTATCATCATCCCATTTATACCCACACTTTTTGCAAATATATCTACGAGCGAATATTGGATTGCCTTCCACTTCATCTATCTGTTTATTTGTATCAATTATAACTTTAATATCTCGCCCCACTGCTCCACACATCGGACATGTTAATTTTTCAGTCGATCCCGCAACCTTGTCATATTCCTTCCAATACATTTCTGAGAACCACGTTAATTGATCTCTCATCCCCTGTTCTTCTCCACTTAAGCTTTCTAATAATTCTCGTGCTTCTTTTGCTTTTTGCCCGTGAACTCGTGCTCTCTCAATAACTTTCTCTACTATTGAAGATTCACTCTCTATATTATATTCTTTTGGAAACTCCTCATATTCCCTGTTTTCTTTCTCCACTCTTAATTTATTGATTAAATCATTTAAAGACTCTTGCTGACGCTCTCGATTAGATTCATAACCAAGCTGACGATTTAACTCATCAATTTCTCTAAAATGTGAGACTAACTCTTTATAGGGGGTATTATATTCCTTACTTAACTCGCGAAGACCTTGCTCGATAGGATGTGTCATTTTTGGTAAAGAAGAATAGATCTTCATTCTTTTTAAACCTTTCAATAGCAATCGTTCTCCTAATTTTGAAGAGATTAAAATAGTCTACAAAAATGAATAAACATCCTTGATTTAGAACCATATAATTTTTATAGGAAGGTGACAAGATAGAGGATAGGAGAACAGAATCCATTTTATTCCCTGGATTTTTGTCTTTTGGTTAGTCATATTGTTATGATATTATGGCTGTAAGTCCCTTCTTTCCCTTATCATTGTGAATGAGAACGGATCCCTGTTCTTCGTCTTTACTTTTTTTATTTTAAGTCTTTTTTATTCTAAAATTTAGTTAAAATTGTTAAACTTAATAGGTTTAAATATGCAGATTGTTTTATTTTTATATAGAACTAGAAACAGACAATATTTTGTACTAGGGTAAGGTAAAATAATATGTTGGTAGATGATATTTATAACTATGTTTTGACGAATATAGATGCTTCTCATGATAAATGCAAAAGAATAAGACTTTATCAAAATCCTTCAAAAAGGTTTATTATCGGTTCATTAGCGGATATTAGTAAAGATTTTTCCGTGGGTAGTCCCACTGGCGAAAGTGAAATTCAATCAAAAACTGCTCTTAGGCATAATAGTTTATCCATTATTTTTCTAGTAAAAAAAGATTCAACTGATTTAATAACTATTTCTCCATCATGTTCTGTTTTTTATAAAGTATTCCCTACTTATGAGGAACAGCATGACTATTTTCAAGAAGTAAAAAATAAAGACGCTTATGAAAATATACGCAATGATCCTGGATTTGTAGAAATCTGGAAAAGATTGGATTGCAAAATCGACTCAATTCAGACTCAAATTGAAAAGAATAGCATTAGTTTAGATTTTTCCAATACAATTAACGAGATCCTTAATGATGAGGAAACATTGAGAACAAACAAAGATATTGAAGAAGAATTAAAAAATGAGGAAATTAATAATCACTTCAATCCAGAATGGTTAGAAAGTAAAGAAACTTATATTAAAAAATTGGCTAAGATTAAAGAAAAAGAGCCTAGAAATATATATAATTGGGAAGCAGAAATATCTCTTGAAAAAGAAAATTTTAACAAAAAAACTGGGACTAAAATAATTACCGTTAGGTTTAGAAACACAACAAAAATAGCGAAGAGAACACCCTTGGAAGGGTTTTTGTTTAATTGTAGGTTAGAAATGAATTTAAATAGCAATAAATTAATTCCATTTGAATATAAACATTCCTATGAAGAATATAATTATGTAGAGAATGAGTATTTAAGGACTCTAAATTGTCATGCTAAATATCTGGAAGAAGAGAACCTTATCATTACAAAACCTTATGGTTTGTTTTATCAACAGAAAAAGGTTCCTCGAACAGAGATTGATGGAATTAAAGCTAAATTCGAATACTTAAAAAGTTCATTAGAGACCTTGGACACACTATTAGAAAAATTAACTAGCCAATACAAAAAATTCACTACTCATGAAGTATATAAAAACGAGAATCACCCCCATCATCATCAATTTGTGGAGGAAACCAAGAATTTTAAGCGCATAATAAAGAGATATTCCGAAGGTATTGAGATATTAAATTCTAATATTAATGCGAGAAGAGCATTTTTCTTAATGAATCAAGTTTTTGAGACAGTAAGTGAGTTTAATAGCTGGCGATTATTTCAGATTGTTTTTATTGTTATGATGTTACCTGATATCGTTGATTTAAAAAGTAATAGAGATATCGCAGACATACTACATGTTGATACTGGGGGAGGAAAATCAGAAGCATATTTTGGAATTGTTGTGTTTTTATTGTTTTGGGATCGTTTAAGAGGTAAAACTTTCGGAATTTCAGCTATAACAAAATTCCCTCTTAGAATGCTCTCAATTCAGCAACTTCAAAGAATAGCCAAAATTATTATGATCGCTGAAAATGTCCGGAAGAAAGAAGAAATCGAGGGTGAGGTGTTCTCTGTCGGATATTACGTAGGTATAACAGAAGAGTTTCCGAGATATAATTATGATGTGATTCAAAACATAAAAAAGTCCAAAAAAAATGGAAAGAAAATAAAAGGATTACTTATGGATATTTGTCCTTTATGCGGTGCAAACGTCAATTTAGATATAATTAAAGATAAACAAGAAATTATTCATAAATGTGAAGGGTGTAGTGAGCAATTTTTCCTATATTTTACAAATGGAGAAATTTATAGATTTATCCCTTCATTTATTGTTTCTACCGTAGATAAGTTAGCAAGTGTGGCACTCAATCGTAGATTTAAGAACTTAATGGGAGGTAAACTTTCTTTATGTTCTGAAGGACATGGATTCATTCCTATAAATGATAAATGTGAAGTAAGAATTAGAAAGGATACTCCTTGTGATGGTCAACCAGAAAACTTTGATGGATCAAATGATGGTCCAACTTTAATGATACAAGACGAGATGCATCTGTTAAGGGAAGGCTTTGGAACCATAGATTCTCATTTTGAGAGTTTATTAAATACATTATTAAAAGAACTTTCTGATAAAAAATTTAAATATTTATCATTAACTGCGACTGTATCAGGAGCGAAAAACCAAATTGATAACTTGTATGGAAAGGATTATTTTATATTTCCAGGACGTTTACCTAGAGGATTTAATGAAAAGGATGATATATTTTTTTCCTATATAGAAGATAATATTGGAGATCCTGTCATTCAGAGGATTTTGATTGGTCTTAAACCGAATCTGAGAGATAATCAATATGCCTCTCTATTAACAATACGTTTAATAGCTGACTTTATTAAAGAAGTTGAAGGTAATAAAGAAAAATATTCTAATAAATATGGTTTAAATATTAGAGAATTAGAAAAGGAATTAAGGAAATATAGATGTTTGTTAACTTATCATGGAAGAAAAGCAGATGTTTTTGGTATGCATTATTTCTTATCTACTGTCGTGACTTCAAAATTGGAAGATTTTGATATTATAGATAAAACATTAACTGGAGATAATACGTTAAATGATATTAAACAAGCAATATCTCTGATTAGGGAATTTCCCGATAATCCTAAAAATGAAAGAAGATTGCACGTTACATTTGCAACTAATGTAGTTTCTCACGGAGTTGATATAAATAATTGGAATATAATGATTTTCCAAGGTATGACTCGTAATACTTCAGAATATATTCAAGCGTTAAGTAGATCTGGTCGAAGATATACTGGGATTACTTTTCTATGGTTCTATCCTAATAGGGTGAGGGATTTAAGTTATTACAAAAATTTTTCTCATTATCATGAAACAATACAACATAGAGTTGAGAAAACACCACTTTCAAGATGGACAAAACTAGGTTTTAAGCAAACATTTACTTCAGTTTTTTGTGCATCAATCTTAAATTATTTAAGCAATGTAGAGGAAAAACCTCTTTATAAAGTAGACCATATCAATAATTATTTTGAAGATAGAGAAAAAGTTAAGAATCTTATAAATTTCATAAGAAAAGCTTATTATTCTGATTATGATAAAGTAGGTGCTCAATGGGTAAAGGATCAAATATCTTGTGAAACTGAAAGAAGAATCAATTATCTTAAAAAATACACAAATAGTGCAAATAAGTTTTTTTTCCCAAATGCTCTAAGAGATTGTGAGGATCCTTTTTTTAAAACACAATATGGAATGAGAGGGATTCAAGAAGAGGTTTGCCTTAGGTTGGATGATAATTATCGAAAATTTATTGAAAAAATCCAAAGGAGGGATTAAAATGGACTTATCTGAAATAGAATTTCCAGCTCATAGTGCTATATTTCATATAATAAAGGGATTATTATTTAATAGAAAAATTTCATTTCAAGTGGAGTATCTTTTTGATGATAAGAATGATAGAAATATTCCAATTCAAAATCAAGAGAGATTAAAAGACAGGCTATTTGATAAAATTAAAACAGAATATAACGCCAGATTGAATTCTAATACAGAGGCATCCCCCTATCAATTTACGGAGGAATATAAGAAAAAAATGTATATTGGTGATGGGGATCGTGAAAACTTCTCAATCAAAAAATTTCAATTAGTGCAAAGTATGGAATATGATCAAGAATTATCGGATTTTGGGGGATATTATGGGGTTTATCCATTGACTTTCGTTTGCGATCAATGCGGAGATCTTCGATACCTCAGCAAAAAAAGCATAAGAAGTTTTAATCCTAATCAATGTAAGAGAAGAAATTGTAATGGAAAATATGAGCAATTAAGTATAATGATGTATTGTGAAACATGTGGAAATATTCATCCCTTCTATTACTCGTTTAAAGATTATCCAATAACATTATTACAGCCGAGTAAGGATTCAATTAGAACTTGGAAAGTTAGGGCAGAAGCCCCTAATAAGAATTATTTAGATGTCTTTAGATTGCAATGTAATCATAAAGATCCTCATGATATGGGTCCATATAGACATAAAAAAGTAATATCAAACGCAGATCCAGGAAAAATGCGTCCACTCACTGTTACGGAAGGTTCGATATATATACCAGTTGCAGAGACTAGTATCGATATTCCAACTTCACCAGATATAAGTATAGATGACTTAGAATACATCCTTCTAGCACTATCTTTAAATAAATTCAATTTTTTGAAAGATTTAGATTTTACAATAAATTTGAATAGCATTCAAGATCTTTATCAAGGATATCATAATGAGACTACAAAAAAACTTTCTTTCAAGACTGACCCGTTGTTTAGGGGAAAATCAGATGAAGAGAAGGAAAAAAAATGGAAAGAAAATTATTTCATTGATAGAATAGAAGATATTCTAAATGATTTAAAGGGAAGGTATGAAGATGAGGAGACTATTAGAGAATTAAATGATTTTACTGCGTTATTAGGAAAATTAGGTTTTGAAAAAATAGAAACAATATCATATGATGATTATATTAATAAATTAAGAGATCCATATAAAAGAAGTTCTAAACAATCAGAATTAAATCATATAAGAAAGGAATATTATATTGATGATGTAATTTATATCCCTCAAGTTACATTAATTACTTCATGCTACGGGATATATAATGGTATCAACAAATTCTATGAACCTGGTTTTATACCTCATTTTGAGCCAATCTGGGAAAAAAGAACAGATCCAAAAAAAGGTTTTTATGCCTATAGTTATCCTTATCAGACTGAAGGTATAATTTTAACAATTAATAAGAAAAGAATATGTGAATGGTTAGTTGGGTGTCAAATCATCTCAAATGTTCCTCAGCAAATTGAAGAAATTGATAATTTCTTTGCTAAAATGAAAGAAAATCCAGAAATTTACCAAGCTACTAAGACTCTTATCCACACTTTTTCACATTTACTTATGAGAAATTCTTCAGTTTACACTGGATTAGATTTACAGTCATATGGAGAAAAAATTTTTCCAACTTCCGCAGCGATATTTTTATTTACAACCTCTAGCATAAATATTGGAGGATTACAATTTATTTTTGAGAATGAGATATTCAATTGGTTTGAAAATATTAAATTTGACGTAAAAGAATGCACATTAGATCCTAATTGTATAACAGAAAAAGGAGCTTGTTTTTCATGTATGTATGTTCCTGAATTTGTTTGTGGTTATTTTAATAAAAGTTTGGATAGGGATGCTTTTATTGGAAAATATAGATTTAAAGAGGGATTTTGGTGTTAGGAGGAATTAAACAAGTAGAATATCAAGAAATCTTTAAGTTAATAAAGGAAAGATTTAAGGAGGGAAAAAATTTTTCTATTAATGAGATCTTGTCTTTAGAAGAATTTTCTGATATTAATTCTGAAAAGGTGTATGATTTACTAAGATATCTGATTAACCAAAAAAAATTAATTATAGCAAATTCTAAAAATAAAAAATTTAAAGATTTAAGATTAGAATGGGATTTCGGATCATTAAGTGAGGAATTTCCTCAATTTGAGCAGTCTAATTATAAATTATCTAATATCTGTATAACCTTACCTTCATATAATATTTATGGCTTATCTGATTCGTTAAAAAGGAATAAAATAGAACATAAAAATTTATTATCTGAATTCGAAAATTTATTTAATAGTTCTAAAAATACGATAAAAATATGCTCACCATTTCTAGAATGGTCGGGATTCAAATTTTTTAAAGATATATTAGCGGAAAAAGCAAGGAAAGGTGTAAAAATAGAAATATTAAGTCGTCAACTTAGAAAGAACGAATCTTTAAGAAGAAATGCTGAAATTACTAGAATTTATGATTATTTTAAGAATCTTAAAATTCATTCTAAAGTTCAAATCAGGAATTATTACTTTGAAACAGAAGATAGAAAATTAGCAAGTAGTATTCATGCAAAATTTATTATTATTGATAATTACAAAGCATATATTGGGAGTGGTGAATTAAGATATAATAGTTTTAAGAAGAATTTAGAACTTGGGGTAATAATTTTTGGGAAAAAAGTAGAAGAATTAGCATTAATTTTCGATATGATTTTCTCTAAATCAGAGGTGATTGATTTTGGGTAATATTCCGGCCCTTAGTCAATGGTATGACAGATACCCCTTAAGAATGGAATATAATGGTGATAATCCTCTGTTTGTTGAAGGAAGAAAGCACTTAAACAAAAATAGTAAGTCATTTTTAAGTCCTGTTACAAATCTAACCTTAAATACAATCTCTTCAATAAGTGATAACTCTAATCTAATAATTTGTATTCCTTCCTCTAGACTTAAACCACTCCCAATTATTTCCTATATAACCGCAAAAAATACAGATAAGTCTGTTTTAGTGTTCAATAGATATAAGATTCATCATAAATTATATCACTTACTCAAAAAAGAACGTTTATTCATATGGAATGATATTCCCGCAGGTAAGATATATAAAGGTAATATTAAAATTAACCCCTATACTCCATATGCCACCAGAAGATTCAAAGATGAACTTAAATCTAAAATTCCAATTTTGAGGGAGCAATTTTTTAATCCTGCACTTCCTAAGGTCTTGTTTAATCGCAAGGGAAAAATTGAATTTACTGAATCTATATCAGAATTATTTCTTAATGAGGAAAATATTAGTTCAGAAGCAGGAGAAAGCTATTTAGGAATTGGAAATGTTATTTTTGAAAACCTTGATTCTAATGTTTACAGTGATTACACATTTGACACATTTAAGGAATGGATTAATCATTATATAGATCAAGGATTAAGATTTATTTGTCATATTTCAAACCCGCATTATAAATACTTAGAATCACTTAAAACCCATTTTAACGCATATATTTTATATTTTCCGTTTTCTTTTTTAAAAACCAATAAAGATTTCCAAGAAAAAAATACATATTATTTTGAGAAAATAAAAGAAAAGGAAGATACTAATCTCTTTTATGTTGTTGATAGTTTAAATTTAGATAATTTAAGTTTTTATGAAAAAGATGCTGATGAATTTCCTAAAATAAATACATCTCTAAAACAAGGAAATATAGATGAATATTTCAATAGAGGTATGAGATATATTAATGAGATTAATGAACATATTATAGTGGAAGAATTAAAACCTTTATATTATAAAATAAAACAATTATATTTTAAAATTTATAAGACCTTTTGCCTTCCTTATGAGTTCAATGTTAGATATTTTGACGACGAGCTCGGATTTCGCTACTTTAATTTAGAATATTTTTTCAAAATTGCTAAAAACGAAATTGAAAATAAATCAAAGGAATTACAGAAAGAATCTTTAAAAAATATTTTATTATATCTTTATAAAATGATGATTGAACTCTCGCAATGTAAAAGATTTGGAGAGCAAAAATCCTATTCACGAATTTCCAAATATTATGCTCTTTTGGATTTTATAGCAAATAATTCAAAAGAAAAAATAGTGATAGCTGTACAACAAGGAGAAAAGAGTATAATATCAGAAAAACTTTCCCTATTGGATGTAAATGGGAATGTAAAAGTACTTACAATGAATAAATTATCTCGAATCATGGGTAAATTTTCTGAATACTTTTTATTACTACCTGGGACATTACTTCCAAGTCAAATTAATATTCTATTTAAGGATTGGAAAAACATACTATATTTTGCATATGAAGGTAAAAATCAGAAATGGATTGAAGAACAAATTCAATTGATTGAAAAAATTGATATATCTAAAGAGGAAGTCTCTTTAAAATATTTATCAGAGGTATATAAAGAAGTATTTAGCGATAGTAATTATAAATTAGAAGAAGATCCAATTTTTAAGAATTTCTTAGAAAAAAAGCAAAAGATTCGAGATGCTGAGCAAAATAGAATTAGTGAAAATGAGAGTTTTAAAGTTTCTGATTTAAAAAAGAAATCAAATATGTTTGAGGAAGAAGTAATTGCAAGTTCTGGAACAATTGAAGATATGTGTAAAAAAATTATGCTCAAAGATATAGATAAATATAAAGATACAATTGAAGAGGAAAAAATCGATTCATTTATAAAAAATCATGAAAGAGAAAGAGAAGAGAAGATAAATGAGGAGAAAGAGCATTTTGAGTGCGTTATAAATTTAAAAAACATCACAACTGAAGAGAAAACTCAAAAAAATTTGGATGTCGACAGAACCTATATGTATTTCAAGGATATTTCAGAAATAAATATTAACTATGGTTTTCCTTATTCTCTTAAGAAAGGAGATTACTTGGTTTTATTTGGTGATAATGTAAAGACATCAATTAATGATTTTATTCAAGAAACTTTTGGTCTCGAGGATGAATTTGATATTATCGATTATGAATTAATAGATGAGTGGCATAAACGTTTAGCAAATTATTTTTTGAACAATTATAGCTATTATAAAGATTTTCATCGTGATTTTATTAAGAATACAGATTCTCAGATTAGTTATAATGAATTTAGGCATTGGATAAAAGGAGAAGTTAACTATACTAAGGATCCTATCGATTTATATAACTTGGGAAAATTAATGAATGACCCTTTTTTCATAGATAATTATATCCAAATAAATAGAGAAGGGACTAAAATTCAAATATATCATCAAAAAATAACTCGAAGAATTAAAAAAATAATAAAAAATATTTTAGATAGAAATATCTCTAGAGAAGATATTTCTTTTGAAGAAAGATTATTACTTGAAAAAATTGAAAGATGTATTTATGAAATTTTAGATTTAAACATTCAGAGGTAATTTAAAAATTGAATAAAAAAATCCTGTTGGTTGAACCTGAATTTCCAAAACCTTCAAAAAGTAAAAATCATCAGAATTTTATGCCAATTGGTTTGTTAAAATTAGCAGCTTACCATAGAAAAAAGAGGGATGCGATATGTTTAGTTGAGGGAAATCATAAAAAAAATGAAATTGCGTTTGAAGATCCAGATGGTACAATTTTTGACTCTTGTGAACCAAATGAAATTTTAATTACATCCTATTTTACATACTGGTCAAAATATGTGAAGGAATCAGTTTCCCATTATAAAAAATTATATCCTAAAGCAAAAATTATTGTTGGAGGAATATATCCTTCTTTAATGCCAGAACATTGCAAAAGGTATACTAAATGTGACGAAGTATATATTGGAGTCCATGAAGAAGCTGAAAAATGCACTCCTGCATTTGATTATTTAGAAGAAAATTTTGGGGAAAAAAATTATCAAATAATTCATACTACTCGAGGATGTATAAGAAGATGTAAATTCTGTGGAGTTTATCGAATAGAACCAAAGTTTACGTATAAAAAATCTATAAAGAAAGAAATAAAAAGGAAGAGAATTATATTTTATGATAATAATTTACTTGCAAATCCTCATATAGAGGATATACTCACAGAATTGGCATATTTGAAATTTAAAGATAAAATTAAATGGTGCGAGGCTCAAAGTGGAATTGATGGAAGGATTTTAGAGAATATCCCAGATATAGCTTTTCTCTTGAAAAAAGCTGGGTTTAAGGATATCAGGTTTAGTTGGGATGGTCCATTTAAAAACGCTTATCATATAAAAAAACAACTTGATATTCTCAAAGACGCTGGTTTTAATATAAGGGAAAATGTTTTTGTGTTCATGATTTATAATTGGGATATTCCCTTTGAAGAGATGGAAAGAAAAAGGATTAAATGTTGGGAGTGGAAAGTACAAATATCTGATTGCAGATTTCGCCCATTAGATCAGACATTTGATGAATATTCAGGTCAAAAATTCCGTAAAGGACAGACAAGTAAAGATTATTACATCCATCAAAAAGCAGGTTGGACAGATAAAAAAATACGGAAATTTAGAAAAGAGATACGCAGACAAAATATATGTGTTAGATTAAATATTCAATTTTACACAAACGAAATAGAAAGAAAAAGATTGAATAAATATGTAGTTGAAGAATTGGTAAATATGGCTAGAACTTATTCTAAAGACGAATTAATACCTATTTTAAATTCCTTGAAAATTCCCTATTGGTTTCCTGAAGATTATGATGGTAATAATTTACATAAAAAAATTAACGTTATTTATAATGAATTTGAAAAACAAACAAATGAAGAACCTCTTAATAGATTTGGTGGGTATTCGTCGAAATTTATTAGATGGAGAAATAAGATACATAGAAGGGTTTTTAATGAATTAGGTTTTCTGCAATAATTGATCAAATGGGAAATTTTTAATTATCTTCTTCCCTTAATTCAAAAAACAATTTAACATCTTCCTCTTTTTGGAAAGATTTTTTTATATTAGATAAATTATCCCGTGTAATATCTTATATAAGAATTAAATCCTTCAAATTTGGCACTTTTTCAATAATAATTTAGGTTAAAGAAATTAATAAATGTAATAATTGAGAAGATAGAATATAGTGAAGTTAAAGAACTTCATTTTACTAAGAAATCAATTTTGGAGATTTTATAAGGATCATTCTTTTTATTTAAATAAAAATTTGCTTTGTAAAAAACACAATTATTATAGTCTTAACTAGCACTAAGGCAGAATCTGAGTATTTTATTACATTTTTAATAGAAAATCATTTAATATATTAAATTGATTAGAAGATTAAACAATTTAATGAAAAGAAAATTGAAAAGACGAGAAAGAAATTACATAGAAAGGAGATAGGTATTGATAATTTCTTAGAAAAATAATATTATAATTATTAACTTATAATAAAGAATTTAAAATAAAAAAATGAAACCATCCATATGGTTAAATGAGGATAAAAAATTTTATAATTTAGAAAAAAGTATAACAATTCCAAATGAGTCTCTAAAAGATGTTCCTTGTATTGACCTAAATTATATTCAAGATTTTGAAAAGATTTCAACAGAAGGAGGTTGTTATTGGATTGTGACGAATGAACCGATAAAACATACATTTCATAGAAATCCGTTACCACAAAAAATAAATGAACATGATATTATTTATAATGGAATTGCAAAGGATAATGTTCAAGAAAGGATTAAGCGCCATTTATTAATTCAAGAAGAAGATCCGGGTTGGTCGGCAATGAGCATCGATCTTTTGATGGAAAAACATAAAGCTTATCATAGACAAAAAGCTATGGATATCAAAGATAGAACTAGAGTACCCTACTTAATAAAAGAGAATAAATTAATCCCAATTAGGTCTGTTGAATTATTAATGGAACTTAATTTATCGGAAACGGAGAAGAATTATATTCTAAAAAATAAAAAATATAAGAGATTTCATTTTGTAAATGGTATAAATGTCTTTCATGAAAAGCATTCTCCCTACAATTATTGGGTTTATTTTATTTCTGGTCTCAAATCAACCAGTTATTTGGAATTTATCGAAAAAGAATGGAGAAAAAGATATGGATTACCAAAATTATGCTCCTATATGTCGGGAAGATAAGAACTTTTTCATTTAACTACTTAGTCAATATACTTTAATTGTAAATTCATTAAAATAAATAACAAATTAATATCAGACTCCTAAGATTTAAATATCTCATGTTTCATTTAAAATATAACCAAATTCGACATGAATAAAACTTAAAAAAAGGAGATGGTAAGATATTACAAATTATTGGGTAATACTTCCCTACAATTCTAAAAAGCCAAATGATTTTGAAGATGCATGGAGTTATGATATAAAGAATAATACTATAGCAATTGGTTGGACAGAAATGGGAGATGTTTCTAAATTATCTAAAAAGCAATTAAGAAAAAGGTTTAAAAATATTTACACTAATAAAGGTGAAAATTGGATAAAGACAAATCTAACAAGAGATACAAATGTATTATGGAAATTTTATCATGAAATAAAACCTGGCGACATTTTTATTGCCAGAAAGGGAAGAAAAGAACTAATAGGTATTGGAACTGTTATAGAAGATGCATATTATAGCGAGGAAGAGGGTGCAAAAAGAACTCCAAATGCTGAATCAGTCTATAATAATTTTATCAAAGTACAATGGGAGCCTAAAGCGATCAATTACGAAAATATTGTTTTTGGATTTTCCACTCTTTATCCTATTGATCTGGAGAAGTTTAGCAGATTAACTCAAATCCAGGAAGAACAAGAAATTGATGATGAAAGTATAATATCATCAGCAACACAAGCGTTTGCATTGGAGAAATATTTAGAACATTTTTTAGTAAAAAATTTTAAAACAATTAAGGCGTTTGAATAGTTAATATTATGGGAAGATGAGGATGGAAATATTGGTCAACAATTTTCTCTTTTAGACGATGAAGGGGAGGAAATAGGAAGAATAGATCTCCTCGCTAAAGATAAAGCTAAAAACACTTATGTAGTAATTGAATTGAAAAAAGGTAGGAGTTCTGATAAGGTTGTGTGCCAAACATTAAGATATATGGGATGAGTTCAAGAATATTTAATCGAAGATGATGAAACTGTTGAAGGATTAATTATTTGTAAAGAAAAAGATAAAAAACTTGAATATGCTCTTAAACAAATAGATAATATTAACATAAAACTTTATGAAATAAATTTTCAATTAATTGATGGATAAATTTCTAATAATAATAATAATAGGTCTAATTAATGGTAAAAACAAATATATTCCTGTCTAAATCCAAAATTCCTAATAATATTCAAACATACAGAATAAGAACTTCTTTACTAAATGTAGAATTCAATGAACTTGAAAATCATATGTTTAATAATGGATGGTTTTGTTTCCGTCAGAAGGATTATGTTATCTTTTTAAGAATTTCAGCTACAAATTATGAAAATGTTCCAATTCCTGCAGAATGGATAGATGATAATATAGAACCTTTCAGTTGGGAGGTTATTGATATCGATGACATAAATAAATTTAAAATTTGTTTTAACGCCGCTTTTCGTAATGTTGTTAGAAAAATGAATAGTAATTTGCATGTGAGTAGAAGAAAGCCAATCATTAAAGAAAATTATTCCAACGAACTTTTTGGGGAAATCGAGAGCGCTGAAGGTTTTTTTTACCAACCATGTTTGATAGAGAAACGATTGGGAATGATTTTTCATTATCGAATTTTCTTTCCAAGGGGAACTCTAATGAATCAAGAATTACTAACTAAAACTCAATTAAAGCCAAACAACTATTTTTCAAAGTTAAATCAATTTATTAATAAATATTTGAAAAAACAATTTTTATTTTTTATTGGTGAACATAAATTTGCATTTAATCTAACCCACACTCTTGTTCGAGATGATATTGATTTATTCGAGGTTTCACTTTCGGATGAAGATGAAATTCTAACAGAGTCTTCAGAATCAGGAAGTGAAATATCAAATGATAATACCTTAGAAGAAGAAGTTGATGATGTCATCGAAATAGATCTTAGTAGTCTAAAGATTTATTCAAATTTTGAAAATCCTATTAATATTTTACCAAATAATATAGTTGTTGGGAGAGATCAAACTAGTAATTGGCGCAAAAACGAGCCATTGACACCAATCTGGCAATATCTTAGAGATTTTGGACCTTATCAAAATCTAGATTTAAAGAAACTGTGGATGATACCTATATATGATGATTCGAATTTAGACTTTCGCGATAATATAAGTAATATCTGTGAAGACTTAAAAAATAGAGGTAGACATTATAGAAATCCTGGTTTTCAAGATTGGTTGCGAAATATTGAGGTCATAACTACTGATCCAATCCCTATAAACATTAATAGTGATATTGATACTTGGTTAACACAAGTTATTCAAGATCAAAAAAATAGAGATAGCGATTTTCCAGAAAAATACCGTAAGAATTTTCCCTTTCAAGCTATTTTAATTATACAAATGCCTTATACAAATCAATATTATGAGATAAAAAAAGTTTTAAGTAATCGGGGAATACCTTGTCAAATTATTACTCAAGTAGATATTAATAATAGAAATTATGCTTATTATCGATGGAATTTATTAACCTCAATTTATGCTAAACTTGGGGGAACTATTTGGACTATAAAAGCTAAAAATCCAGGAAGATTAAATGATATTAATCTTATTTTAGGATTTAGATTTAAAAGAGTTCCTGGGGGTGATTTTATAACGGCTATTGCAACAGTTATTACAGGTTCTGGAGAATTCATTGGGTATTATGCCGAAAAATTTGACATTTCACAATTTCGAACTACTGGTATGAAATTAACGGAGGATCAAATAAATAAAATCCTATCTAATTTACATATCCAATTTCTTTCTAATATTCATGATCCTTCAATTCTCATAACTCGTCTTGGACCTATGCCTTCTGAAGAACGTGAATTATTTATAGATTATTTTAATAAATTAAATATATCAAATTATGCGATATGCACATTTTCTAGAGATTTATTAAGATTATCAACGATTTCAGAGGATTTTCTTCCTTTGGGAACATTTATTGCCCATGACAGAAATAAAGGAACAATCATTCCAATTGGAAATCTTCGATATAAAACAGGGAGAAAGATTATAAGTCTATCTAGAAGGTTATCTTCTATTCCAACATGTTACTATTTAGAGTTAGAAGTAAATGAAGGTATATATATTAATGATGAAGATCATAATCCTATTGAAAGTCTAGCCCATGATATAATAAATTTATGTTGGTTAAATTGGCAAAATGTATTTTTTCCCATAGCTGGAATGCCCGTCACATTAAATTATGCGGAGAAAATAGCGAATTATTTATCTCATGGTGTAATTGCCCGTGGTGAATTACATGATACTTTATGGTTCATTTAGGGTGATTTTATTAAAGCTCAACAAAAAATTATTATTGATCTTTTATCTAAAGGAAATAAATCTCAAAAAATCTTAAGCAAAATTCTGAGTATTTTTTTTGCTTTAAAAGACGCAGATTACATTTTAATAGAAGATATGAGGAAAGATTTTTTTAAAAAGTTAGAAAATATCTTCAATGAAAGACAAGTCTCAATGACGACCTATTATATAATAATGTCTATTTTATATTTAAGTTCAAGAATTTATGAATTGGAAATATTTTATCAAAAGGGTTTAAAGGTTGTCCAAAGTCATATAAACAAAGAATTTAACAAAAACCCACCAAAAATTCAAAAAAATCTTATCGCACCCGTAAAAATTTTTTTCCCTGATTTTCATTTTTCTTTATCTTTTGATTTAGAAAAGATAGATATTAATCCTTCAAATCTAGAACTAAGTTCAGAACTAAAAGATTTGTTAAGAGCTAAAGATTATTTGAACCACCAAGAAATTGAAATCTTTCGAAGAATTCAATGGGAAGAAATCGATTTTCAGGAAAATGATGAAATTGATGTCTTAGAATATAAAGTTAAAGAATTATTGATTAAAGAATTAATATATTTTATTGCTATAACTTTTAATGAAATAATAATTGTTGAAAATTTAATTGATACTAAATATCCTGAATCTACTAAATTTATTAAAAGATGTCTTCAAGAAATTGAAATATTAGATAATTATGATATTAATAATCTTACCAATTTCTGTAATATAATAAATAAAATCGTTAATTTGATGCATTTAAATGATAATCAGGGATTTTATTTACAAGATAATGCTGAAAAATATTGGGAAGAACACAAACATGATTATAAAATCAACATGGAAATAGATTGGTTTCAACCCGAATTATTTAAAATATTCATAGACACATTTGGATCAGAGAATGTCTCAAAAGAATCAGAACTAACAAGAGGAAATGTTGATTTCCTCGTATTTAATTTACCTATTGATGCAAAATGTTATACAGATAAAAAAGATAAAAACAAGGAAGAAAATCCAGGGCTAGAATTGCTTGAAAGTGAAATAAATCAAGTTTACCAATATTCATCCCATACGAATTTAGGTATGATGATAGCCTTTGATTTCCGTGATAAGGAAAGCATAAAGGATATTAAGATTCAATCCGTTACCGAAAGAATAGAATTTAAGACTAAAGGAGATAAATTAATTGGAAAATTTGTCTTTATTCGACGAAAAACTCCTTCTGAAATAAAATGATGTTAAATGCAATGTTTTTCTCCTTTTAATTACACCTTAATTAAAAATTATTGAGATACTGACTATTCCTCTTAGAGAGATCATTAATAACAGGGTGATTATACCTTTAAAAGATCTCGAATTCGAATTACAATGAATAAATGATTCTCTTCAAAAATTCTTTTTGAATGAAATTATTTGTTAAAATTTTTTAGAGAAATATTTTCTAAGTTTAATTTAATATAGTTAAATCAAATCTAGATTTCTCTATCTAATTCTTAATAGTTATTAGGATAATTATTCATCATTTCGTAAGTCTTAAAATTATTTTAGATAACACTATTGGAATCTAGAATAATAAAAAATACTTTCCTTATCTTTTTAATTTTATTTTATCTATAACATCATCAATATAATAACAATTAGATTCTCCTACTTCTCTTTTTATCACATTAGCTAGACTTTTCTCTGATGCCCAAACCTCAACCCTTTTCTCTTTAAATAATAGCTCTTTTATAACAGGCAAGAAATCACCGTCTCCACTAACTATAATAGCTTTATCATAATTCCGCTCATATATGGATTTCATTATTTCAATAGCCATTAACACATCAATTCTCTTTTCTTTCATTCTTCCATTTGGAATTGTTTTTATAAATTTAGTCTTTAATGTAAATCCGAATTTTTCTAATTTTTTCAACCAAACTTTTTTTCCGGGAGAAATCTAACTCTCTATCTATCTAACTCTAAATCTAACTCATCTTCTATTAAAAGACGTAAAAAATGTCTTTCGTCAATCTTTAGAAGCTTTGGATCTTCCTCAGTCTTCAGGATTTGTCTTTCCTTAAAAAAGGTTAGCAAATCATTTTTGTTTTCTATTTCATTAAATTTCATAAATTATCAAGTTAACCTAATTTTTTTGTCGTTAAATCATCCTAAAAATCTTCAAATTATAAAAAAATTCATAATCTCAATAGAACCATATAAAGATTTTATATCTGATTAGTTATTATATATTTGTACATTTATTTAAGGCTTAAGTTTTATCAATGTGAAAATGCCATCATATAAGCTATGAGAATTTCGATTAACTATTTTGAATTTTAAGTAATATCATGATAATAAAGATTCATTATCCTCAAATCAAGAAATATCTATTTGTTATAACTCATAATTTTATGACATTAGTAAAACCTACCGGTATTCTTAAGAAATTATTAAAAAGACTTGGTATTTTATCAACGGTAAAAAGCGAATCGGAAGAGATCTATATCTTAAAAGCTGTAGAAAAGAGAGGAGACCAAGTAGAAAGTTATCAAGAAGTCAATAATAATAAAAATTTAGCTCACGAATCTTATTTCCAAGGTATAACACTTCTATCTCATAAAATCTCTAAATAAATCTGAATTAGAATCTTACTCCTATCGATTCATTATCCGCGATACGGATAAATAAAGACCTATTTTTATTAGTTTAAAGTTTCCGAAAGATAAAAAAGGATGTAAGGATTTTAAGGATTTTGATATGAAAGATTATAAAATAACCATACTTGATCTCAATTCTAAAGGACCACCGGCTATTTAAATTTGAGGATTTTTTATAAATTGATGTATTCTTCATTTATATTTTAGAGCCTCTTGAGTGTTTTACTATTTAAGAGAGGGAAGTTCAATTCTATTTATAGTTCGAAAATATATAAATTAGATATCAAATTTGGAAAAAGGGTGGTCCTTATCCTTGTGTAGGACGCTTGAGAAAGATGGTAGCGTCCAGAAAAATTTAGGGTGAGTAAGTAAATGCGAGATTTCTCACATTTAACCAAAAGACAAAAATCCAGAGTGGATAAGGACCATTGGTGTGTGCACATCATTTTTTCTGTCTTCTTGGTAATTATACTATTCACGTTCCAATATAAACACTCTCAACAATCTTAATTATTGGAATTGCCATACTAAATTCTATTTCTCTCGCTCACGCTTGCTGTAGTAGACGGCCAAGCATCACAGAAGTGTAAAGATTATGTTCATTTCGTTTCCTTGAGAATCTGAAAATAGTATTTTTGTAATTATTTGTTTTGACATAATGCTATCTATTGATATTCTATTTAAAGAAAAAGTAGATATGAAAATATGCAATTCTGAAATTACATTATAAAAAATCAGCACTATATTTAGGATTATTAATTGGTGTTAGATACAATAGATATGGATTTAGGATCGGGTTTTGAAAAGTTTAGGGAATTAAGAGAAGAAAAAATAATTCCTTCAAGTGATATTGTTTTGGATAACCTTTTGCTTGGAGGTTTTAGAAAGGATTTTGTTCATTTAATTTACGGACCCACAAAGATCACCTCTAAAATACTCCTCTCTACCTGTGTAAATGCGCAAATTATTCTTTCTAAAAATAAACCTAGCAACGTTCACGATATTAAGGTAATTTACATTGATGCCGATAATCGATTTAATCCATATAAGATCAGCAAATTAGCCGTAAAACATAGGTTATCTCCGAAGCGTGCATTAGAAAACATTCTTATTTCACGAGCGTTTACCTGGGAGCAAGTCGTAGAGTTATTGCAAAACAAGATTCGAGAACTGCAAACAATCGATGTTCTGCTGGTCTCAGGGATCACATCAATGTTTGAATATGAGCAGGTTTTTTACAAAGGATTATGGAACGCACTGGAAGGAGTTAACTGCGTGATCTCAGAGTTCAACCCATATATCGTGTTGACCGCATCAAGAGAAATCTACTCCAGATACAAACCGAAAGGAGGAAAAGCCTTACAACATTTCCCGAGTATCCATGTACATATTTCTGAGGAAGAGAGGAAAATATATTATTCTCTTATCCAACACCCTTTCCAGGCAGAGCAGACACTCTCACGGATGAAAGCTCCAAAGAGAAAGAAGCAAACGGATCCAAGGAATCAAAAACTAGATGCTTGGCTTTAAATAAACTCCTTATGTTTAGAACCCTTGATTCATTTTAATTATTTTCCATTTGCTTTGTAGCAATTGTATACAGCCGAATTCTTCCTATCTTACGGGAAACTTTCAATGTTCCTTCCGCGACCAAGACTTTTAAGTAGGTACTCACGGTATTGCGGTGAATCTCAATCGCGTCGGCAATATCTTGAATATTAAAATCTTTAGGATAATTTTCCGATAAAAACGTAATAATTTTTTCCGTAATTTCGGGATTAAGCATTGCCATAGTGAAATCCAACCGTAATTTATTTTTACTCTTGTTTAAGATTGTTTTTAATACCTAATAAATTATCCTTGCTCATTATGCGTGCACAATATTTTTAAACAATATCTTCATAATATAAACTTGAACAAGTCAATCAAAATCTTTACCAATAATTTTGACAAAATAATACCTATGTGGGTAGAA
>WJIN01000354.1 GCA_014730295.1 Promethearchaeota archaeon
AGGGAAGTTAGAATATAATCGATACGGATTATTCAATCAAATAATTCGTGGATTGAATATGATCGCAAAAGATGGTCTCCAAAACAAACAATTCTACACTGCCGCCACCCTAATTCTTGAGAGTATTAAATTTTATGAGCAATTAGACACTGCAAAAGATTTCCTACTCAAAGAGATGATAAAAAACACTTATAAATACTACTATCGTGCTGCAAACCTTAAGAAAGTGGGCTATTCTCATATCGTCCATTCTTATGTGCTTGCTTCTCTCTCATTAATTCATATAGGAAAAATGAAAAAGGCGCGAGAGATAATTTCAGAAATACAACCAGAGAGTAAGACGATAAAAGATTTTAAACGTATGATAGATTTAATAATCAAGCAGGTTTCGGAAGGTCAGGAAGTGAGCATAGACAAATTACCATTTAAAATCCAACGACTAATTCAAACTTCCGACGACATCAAGTATTTAATCAACTTATTTGGGCGCGTATGAGAGATATTGTAGTCAGTTTTGACTTGGATTTCACCTTAATTGATAATACAACTGGCATTCTGAATGCGTTTAGATATGCTTTCGAGACATATAATCTCCTTGAAGTTCATCCGAAAAAGCTTATCAGCACCATTGGTATGCCCCTCCATCATGCCTTTCAGAAATTTACCGCTTTCGATCCGAATAAATTAATTAAGGCATTTCGAGACTTTTACTCACGGAAAGGAATCTATCAAGTAGAACTTTATCCCGCAGTCCCTAAATTATTAAGCGAATTAAAAACCCATAATCTTACGCTTGGGGTTGTCACATCCAAGAAAAAAGAACTCGCGGAAAAATTATTGGATCATCTTACTATTAAAGACTATTTTGAATTTGTAATTGGGGAAACAGATAAAATTAAGAATAAGACTGATCCTGAAGTGAAATCTTTTTTTTTGAAAAACTATCCCAAGTATAACTATATCATAGTGGGGGATAATGTGAGTGATAAAAACCTTGCGATGATGCTCAGGAGTCCGTTTATAGGACTCTTATCGGGGACCTCATCCAAGTCAGATTTAAAAAAAGACAGTAAGATTCCAATTCTCATCCTTAAAGATATCTCAAAGCTTACAGTGACTCAGATTAAAGAATTGGTTGATAAGACATAGAATTACATAAATCTAAATTACAATCTAATTTAGATATTCAAGATAAATGAAAAAAAGAAATAAAAAATGATTGATTTGAGACTAATCTTTTCTCTCTTCGTACTCTTTCATATATTTCTCTGGATCCCACTGTTTATCAATGAATTTTCCGATTCCAGAACTATCCCGTGGACCGACTAATACATATGCATCCGCCTCATCCTCTAAGGCACCACTAAGTCGGGCTGCCATACCGGGAATTATTAATATTCGGTGGTTAACTTTTTCAAATACATTAAATTCCTTGACTGATTCTGCTATGGAACCTGCCGAAAATTGGCCTCCTGCAACCGCGCTCTCAATACCTATTCCTTCACTATCAGATACTAATAAATAGGCATCGAGATTTGCTCCTTTTATATCAATTTCTACTGGGATCTTAGTGAGACGATAGTTAGAGGTGACAAATACTGGAGCATCAGGTCCTGGTTCACCAATCTCATACAATCCGGGATCAACGGTCGGATAGACTCGTGGATCCGAGAAAATGCTTTGTCGAAGGGTTACTAGAGCTAAGAGGGCCCAAATATCCTCTTCTTCTTGACCAGTATGAATCACTATCAATGAGGTATCGATTGCGATCATAATGGATGCCATAATTATTTCTTGGTATTTATGCTTCCATATCTCCTCTCCATCTCCCTCAATATCATATTGGGTCCAATAAGCTGCTGGAACACCCATAACAGGCCAACCAGCATCTTCATTCTCTTTGTCAATTGCCGCAATTCGGAGTTGTTGGATATTATCATAAGTCAATTTAATATTTCCCTCTCCGAAAAACGTTCCAGGATCTAAAATAATCTGATCGGATCCTAACTTTTGTAGCGTTGCACTTAAAGACATTAACTCATCTAAATCTCCGGTAGGAGAGACCGCAATAACGGGTAAATCATTCTGCACAGCAAAAGTGCCTACTTTCTCCCAAGTTTCTTTTGTAGCTGCATATAGGGCAGGTTTTACGTTTTTAATTTCAGTCGCCGCAGCAATCAAGAATTCCGGTTCTAAACAGCATAGCATTATAGGCAAATTAGTATTTTCAGCTACTTTTTTCGCTGCTTTTTTAAAATCTTCTGCATTTTTAGATACGCATCGCAGAGCAATGCCATCTAGAGTCAATTTCTCTCCCATTCTTTCTACAGCCGCTTCCGTCAAATATTTTGAAACTTTAGCTAAATCCCCATGGGTATCTGGAACTTCCACGAAAATGCCTGTTGGATTATAAAAAGTGAGTTGATGGCGCATTAAAACTTCTTCTCCGCCGACAGTTAGCTCACGTTCCCCCACGCCGATTCGCACTGGCTTTTGGGGTGGCATAATCATTTCTCTAAGTTTTTTTAGGTTCTTTTTCTGCTTAGGATCTTGCATCAAGTGAGTGCAGTCCTCTATTCTAATCTTACGCTCTAATAAATCGGTTGCGAAGGCCATGCACGTATCATAGCCACAATCTCCGCAATTTGACTTATCTAATAATCCATATACTTCTAATGGGCTTGGTCTTGCCATTTATATCAACTTCTGTTTTTTACTTTGTTAGATTGAAATTAATAGTATGATTAAAAAAATAATAGAATAGTTAAAAACTTGTTTTTTCGTCAATTTTTCCATTGCACAAGTAGGATCTAATACAAGAATGCCGATTAGGTGAACCAAATCGATCATATTTCAATAGAATTGTGGAATCTGAAAAAATCG
>WJIN01000487.1 GCA_014730295.1 Promethearchaeota archaeon
ATAAAAATACGTTAAGCAGGAATTATAAATCGTGGATCAGTGGGCAAATCAAAAAACTTAAGAAAAACATCGCACAAAAACATGCTTTTACTTATAAGATGAATATGAAGTCAATCGAGCAGCTAAGGCAGACGCTTTCCGATAAATTTAAACCTAAGCAAATTTCCACTCTATTAGAAGGTAATAACTTCATGGAATTTCATGTTTTTAGCACGCAAGGATTTGGGGAGTTTATAGAAAGAAACGGGCTTGGAGAGTTGACTTCGGGAGATTACAAAATATTACTTGTATCTGATATGGGAAATACAGTTGAAGAACTAAATCTTAGAACTGATAAGGGACAAATAGTTAACGGAGGAAGCATCCTCAAAGTTGTCCCGACTTCGGGGGCGGAAGGCGCATTGAACCCACAAATTATTAAATTTAAATTAAATGAGATCTTGGTTAGAGTCAGCGAGAACCCAAGGAAAGCTTTAAAAAATAGGATTACTCAAGAGGAATTAGCTTTAATTAAATTGTGGTGGGAAACCGCTAAAGGCGGATTATATACAGATTCCCCAAGCAGGAATGGTGCTAGTCCTTATGCTCCTCATTTTGATATATTCCGAACTTTAATTTTGGAGATCTGCAAGAAAAACAATATCGGCGGAGTAACCTCAATTGGGAAGTTAAATAAATTCCTAGATGTTAATATTATAAGTTTCATAAGCGACTTGAAAACAAAAAGTAAATTTAGAGGGAGCGAAGGAACATTTTATCGAATTTATACCCAAATGGAATTAGAATTAGTTAATAAAAAAGAGAATGATGGCTTGAAACGATTACAAACCTTATTGGAACAAATGATAACAATTTTTGGATTTAATACCGATCCTTTCTATATAGAGGCAAGACTATTAATTCATCGGTGGGCAAATTTGCTTTATCATACACATGATAAGGATGAAAACCCACTTATTGACAATACTGACCCAACATCATTGGACCGCTTCTGTAATGACGGGAAATATACTTTCTTGAATTTCTTAGAGAGATTTAATAAGGGGAAAGAAGTAAAACAAAAAGATACCATAGATGGTTATTATAAGCGAATCATTGATAGTCTCGATGATAAAGTCTCTGGAAAAGAGCTAATCTTTTCAATTAATGAGAATGATAACAACGATAAAAAGGAGGAAATTTGCAAAAAGATTAAGGATATTGCTCAAAACTTTATAAACAAAATTCCAAGCGAAGAGAATATATTTGATGTTACCGATAAAAAATTTCAAGATGCCTCTAACAAACAAAGATTATTATTTATAAGGAGATTAGGGAATTATATTGTCAGCTATTTTATGTTTTCAGAGCTTTATGAGAATATTGATATTTCCGGTCTCTTGATCAATACCAATAGGTTTTCACAGTTCATATTCGATGATAGATTAAAACTTCAAACGCAGTTTCTTTCATTCTCACATGGGAGTATTGAACTTCCACCTTATCATACCTCAATTTGGGAAATCAAGGAGATAATTGCGACCCGTTCTTATGAAAGGTTTTTAAATCTCTTCCCGACAGTCTTTAGGAAAAAAATTCAGACCGCTTTAAACCCAACCTTATATGAGCGATTTCAGGAAGATTTCTTGGTGGAAATCGACGAATGGGCATTCCAAAATCCATATGACAAACCATATGCTGCGATTAAAAAGGAAATTCATTATGAACAATATGGTGTTCTTTTAGAAGAAAGGGAGTATCACATAATCTATAAAACCTGGTCGTTATTTAATCAACATTATTATAAAGTCCATGGAAGAGATAAGAGATTCACATTGACGGAGTTAGCAGAGAAGTGTGGATTAGAAGGTTATAGATTCAGAAATCCTTTAACATCAAAGGATGGCTTCCTACTCTCTGATGATGACCTCATCTCCATATTGGTTAAGATTAAAGAACTGAAGAGTGATCCGAGAGTAGCCCAAAGAGATATATACCAGTATGAAGTTGTTGAGAAGTCCATTATTACCTATATGAACAAAAGGGATGAAAATTACCGAAAATATCTTGAACCAGAATATGGGAAAATCTCCCCAGAGATGGTCAGATTACGTTCGTATTTTCAAAATAGTGACAATTTTAAAGCCTTTCTGAACTTAATGCTCTATTCGAGAGACTTGGGTATGGATCCCGTCTTTTTCGGCGAGATCCCCGCAGGAGAGTCTGTGCTCCATCACATGAACCCCGAGATGTTTTGGATGGTATGGACCTCCATCCTCCAATTAACTAAAAGTGATTATCACGGTATTTACCCACAAAAAAGGGGTCGGGTGGCAGTTCCCGTTTCGGTGGAAGACTCGTTTGTCTGCGTGGAGGGCTTGAAGATGCTCATAAACCTGGGATTAAGCAAATCTTCACCGAATCCCGATGGCTCTTGGATCAATGAAGAGGATATAAAAAAAGTATTTACCGATTTGAATCGAGAGCTAAATGGGATTAACAATATTTACAGGCTGAACGACGGTAGAACAATTCTGGAATGGTGGAAAGACGGGTATATCAAATCAGATGGAGATTTATTGTCTTCAGATAAAAAATTTACGAAGCGACTGAATGATTTTAATAAAAAGATCGTGTTTTTAAGAAAGAACCGGAGAGACCCGCAATTATACCTTAAATACATCAAGAAGTTTCATAGCGGGGTATTTGACCTATATGCCGACCGGGCAGCTCGTGTGGCGAATAAATTCCATGGAATGCTCCAGAAATATATAGATTCGGGTGTGATGCCCACCTATTACCAATTTCAGCTCAGCGATTTAATGGAGATGCCAGCCGAGTCCGAGTTCTTTATCGAGCTTTTCCCTCAGAGGGACTTTTGGGTGAGCTATGACGAGGATTGGTTCGAGACATTTCCATAATCGCTAACTTTTTAACTATATTCTTCTATAATATAAGTGAGGGAACTAAAAATGAAAAAACGAAGGGAAATTACCTTGACGCACCCGAGGCTGATCAAAATCCGCCAGAATTTTCGCGAGCTCATTTTCGAGGAATGGACTAAACGATCCATAGAGATATCTCAAAGACAAATGGAACTAGATTTCAAAACACAGGAAAGAGAATGGGATGAGCTCCAAAGACAATGCAAAGAACTTGATAGGGCGTATAAAAAAAGCATTATCGTCTGTAATTCCGGCGGGTGCGGCGGTCGGAAGGGAGATCGAGTGTATCGCCCCGAGGACGGTGGATGGTTTTGCAAGTCTCACAGCAAAAAACTAGATCGCGCTCATTACCTCGAAGATCAAGTGAAAAAACACTTCACATTCGACCAAATGGAAAGGTTTTTATCTCGTTACGGAGCTTATCTAGCAAGAAATAGCACAAATATCCTTACGGAAAG
>WJIN01000502.1 GCA_014730295.1 Promethearchaeota archaeon
CTTCGAAAAAATCATCGAAAATCAAATCGACGGCGTGGTGATCGTCAACCGTGCCGGAGAGGTTCGCTATGTGAATTCGGCGGGGGAAGAAATGTTTGGGCGCAAAGCCGCAGAGTTAGTCGATAGCGAATTCGGCTTTCCGCTCATCGTGGACGATCCCATAGAAATCGACATTCTCCGCCCCGATAACACCAAAGTGATCGCCGAAATGCGCGTGGTGGAAACTGAATGGGAGCAGGAACAAGCTTGGTTGGTGTCGCTGCGCAACATCACCGAACAAAAGCAGGCCGAAACAGAGATCGCCATGTTCCGCGCCACGGTCGAAAACGCCACCGATGCCATTCTTATTTTCAATGAAGATCAGGAACAAATCATCTATGGGAATGCGGCGAGCTATGAATTGTTTGGCTATGATAAAAAGAAAGAACTCGTAGGGCTTGAACTGAACACCTTTTGGCCAGAGGAGGTGCTGCGAAAGTGGCTGTACGAAACCAGACCTCTCGCTCTATCCAATGAGTACATCTGGCGTGGGGAGGCTCTCTACACCCGGAAGGATGGCACGGCTTTCCACGCTTCCATCAATTACTTTCCCATCTTACAAGACGAGGAATCGCATTCGTTTTTCACCGCGGCCATCATCCGCGATATCACCTCGCAAAAGCAAGCCGAGATCTCACTGCGCACAGCCAAAGAAGACGCCGAGGTGGCAAACAAAGCCAAAAGTGCTTTCCTGGCGACCATGAGCCACGAGCTTCGCACCCCGCTCACCGCCATCATCGGGTACAGCGAGCTGCTGAAAGAAGACGCCATCCTGTATGATTACCGGGAGATGATCCCCGACCTGGAACATATTTACGCTGCCGGAAACCAGCTTCTCAGCATCATCAACGACATCTTAGATATATCGAAAATCGAGGCTGGCAAGTTCGAATTTCAATTGGATGCGGTGGCAGTGCTGCCGGTCGTCGAAGAATGTCTGCTCACCATAGCGCCCAACGCGGAAAAGAAGGGCCTCGATTTACGCTGGCATTTGGAGGAAAACATACCGTCCGTCAGAATCGACCGTGCGCGCCTGGTGCAAGTGCTGAACAATTTGGTGAGCAACGCGGTCAAGTTCACCGACACCGGGTCGGTGACCGTGCAGGCGCGCGCACAGGACCGGAGCGATTTTCACGATTTGCCGTTTTCGCTTGCGGAAAACGTGGCAACTTGGCTGCATATCAGTATCATCGATACCGGAATAGGCATTGCAGATGAAAACCGGGAACTCATTTTCGATAACTTCCGGCAAGTGGACAACAGCTATTCACGCCGCTTCAATGGCACCGGGCTGGGGCTGGCAATTACACGCCGGCTGCTTCAAATGATGGGAGGGTACATCTGGGTGGAAAGCACGCTTCATGAGGGCAGCACCTTTCATGTTCTGCTCCCAGCAGAAAAAGACCCACCCACAATAAAATGGGAATGATGTCTATTGACCGATGGAAAGAAAAATGAAATCGAAAATGAGAACTTTAGAAGAGCAAAACCGCGACTTACTGGCCGCAAACCAAGCCAAGAGTCAATTCATCGCCGATATGGGCCACGAACTCCGCACCCCATTGACGGCGATCTTGGGCTACAGCGAAATGCTGCAAGAAGAAGCAGAAGAGAATGAGCAAAGCTCGCTGGCAAATGACTTGCAAAAAATCCAAAAAGCCGGGAAATATCTATTAAGTACGATCAATAACATGGTCAACTTCACCAAACTCGAAACCGGCGCGATGTCTGCCTATGCGCAAAGTTTTGATCTCATCCCCTTGCTCCAAGAAATTGCTATGGACCTTCAGCCCCCGCTTGAGGAAAACGACAGCACGTTTGAAATACAGTGTATCAGCGAACCGCCTATCCCCATGCAAGCTGACCCCAGCTGGGTTCACCAAGCCTTTTTTAATCTGCTGAACAACGCAGCGAAGCAAACCCGCGACGGGAAATTGGTCCTTACTATAGAGCGCGTCCCCCCACACACGCTCAGAGCAAAGCTCGAAGGCGCGCAATTCAACAACATAGAAACCAGAATCCTCAAACAAATTCTGCAACAAACCACAAGGGTCGGGGTGCCGCGATTTAAACACAACCACGTCACACTCGAACTCATGGTCAGCCAGCGTCTGTGCCGGGTGATGGGGGGCGACATCGCGCTCGAAGAAGAGGACGGCGGCGCGATTATCGTTCGTTTGCCCCTTAAAGTACAAATAGACTCACAAAATCAGGAGAAATAGTATGACACAACCTCGCATTCTGCTTGTGGAAGACAATGAGATGAATCGTGATATGCTCTCGCGAAGAATCGCGCGCCGCGGCTTCGAAGTCACCACTGCTGTAGATGGCGCCGAGGCGATCGCGATGGCAAAAGAGGCATCCCCCGATTTGATTTTGATGGATATGAGCTTGCCCACCATCGACGGCTGGGAAGCCACACGCCGCATTAAAGCCAAGCCCGAAACCAGCGCCATCCCCATCATTGCGCTTACCGCCCACGCCATGGAAGGCGACCGGGAAAAAGCGCTGGCAGCCGGCTGCGATGATTATGATACCAAGCCGATCAACTTCTCGCGCCTCATGGACAAAATCCGCGCCTCGCTTGAGCAACAAAATCAATCATGATCGAAGAGGAGACACGTGCAGCCGTATTGGTGGTCGATGACAACCCTATGAACCGAGACTTGCTCGCCCGGCAGATCGAGCAACATGGGCACACGGTGGCGATGGCGGAGAACGGCTTGCAAGCTCTGGATATGCTCCAAACGCAAGACTTCGACTTGGTGCTGCTCGATGTGATGATGCCGGGCATGAACGGCTCGCAAGTGCTGGAGAAGCTCAAGGCCCATCCCGATTTCAGCCACATCCCCGTGATTATGATCTCGGCGTTGAACGATCTGGAAATCACCGCGCGGTGTATTGAACTGGGGGCAGAAGACTACCTGCTGAAGCCCTTTAACCGTATTCTGCTCCGGGCGCGCATCAACGCCGCGCTTCAAAAGAAGCGA
>WJIN01000355.1 GCA_014730295.1 Promethearchaeota archaeon
ATTTTGGAATAGCATTTATTGCTTCAATTAGCACAATTGCCTTATTAGTTTTATTTGCCATGCCAGGTTTCTGGGGGTTTGCGGATGCAACTGTTTTTTTAATATTCATTCCTTTTCTAATCGCTGTGGTTAATTGGTATTTCTTCTACGTTAATCTAAAAAAGAGTAGGATTTAATTGTAATCCTAAAATTTTTCTTTTTTAATATGCTTCTTTGGAAAGAATTAATCATTTATTTCAAATTCATAATATCGAGATATATACATTTAGATGTTAAATCAATCTTTCACGAAGATCTATAATATAGAAAACAATGATTAGCAAATTTTTCCGATTCCAGTTATAAAGATATTGTAAAAGCATCTTAAAGTAGGAAATAAATACACTAAACTATATACCATTAAAATACTCATAACTTTCAAATTTCATATTGTAAAAAAAATAGAAGAAACTGAGGAAAATTCTGAAGATCAGATGATTAGAGCTTATCTGATATTCTGAACATATTTAATATTCCAATCGGATGAATTATAAATCAAATTTAGAATCGAAATATTTAGAGGTTAAATTTGAACTAATGAATGGGAATTTATTTTTTATTAAAGAATATATTTCTGTAAATGAACATCTATATTTATACCATTGGCAAATGGCAGATGGAACTTTGATGACAAGATGGGATAATTCACCTCATCATAGGGAAATTGAAACTTTTCCTCATCACAAGCATAATCCTAATCTAGAAAAATCCTATGAAACGACTTTTGAAAAGTTACATGAAGTTATTAAGACTAATTTTATTAGAAAAAATTGATTTAATTTCATATTAATCTAATATATGAAAAATCCTGGCAAAAAATAATTGTTCATCCAAACTTTTCTATCCATTCATCCACTTTCTCAATGAATTGAGTCCTTATCTCATCTTCCAGTGGATCTCGAATCGAACGCAGTTTACTTATATAATTACGCATATCCCGTATAGCCATTGCCCCTTTACTTAAAAGTAAGACATCTGCAATCTCTTGTAGAAGTGAGCTTAAATTCGCACCAGATAACTCGGCGGATTTTTGTTTTAAATTCTCGAATTTATCTTTTAAGCTAAAATCTTCCATTACCGTTTCTGAATCACTTACCGATTGACCGCCCGAAATTTCAGTGTTTTCTGAAGATTGATTTTGATCACTTATACTTTGTTCTTCATCCATAAGCTGTGCTTGGGATTTGAGCTGTTGGGAAGAAACTTCGTTAATTTGAGATTCTTTTGCTTTTACGGGCTCTAAGATGAATTTTTTCCATTTAAGAAAATCTTTAATAATTTCCTCTTGGATGGGATCTTCCAAAAATTCATTCATTGTTGCCAATTCTTCTTTCCATTTAATTATATCAGAAAAACCTTGTAACTGAAGAACCAAGACAATCATCCTATCGATTTGTTCACTGATTTGGTTCCCTTTTAAATCTGAAATCTTTTCAATAAAGAGCTCAAATAAATGCTCTATCCGTTCGTTATCCACAGGTTCTATATCTTCAAAATTTAGCTTCTCTTCAAGTTCTTGCTGATATTTTTTATCCTTCTCACTTTCGAATGGAAAACTTTCTAATTCTGGAGGTTCTTTAAGGGATAAAGAAGTAAATTCATCGTTTAATTTATGGATAGTATCAATAACTTTTTCCTTTAATTCATAATCTAAGGGGCTATAAATATTTTTGAGGGTACTTAATAATATTCGAAGTTCTAGCAACTTCAGAGAAATTCCTTCTTTTTGAAACGCAATATCTAATATGTCTTCTAATTTTTGTCCAATATTCCGACCGGGGTATTCATTAATATTGAGAATAATATCATTGAATCCATTTGCGATTCGTTCGTTTATTTCTGGCTTCGCTTTCTCCCACCGCTCTTCAAGTAAAGAAGATAATGCGTGATAAAAAGGTTCATAATTTGTTCCAATTCCTACAAGGTTAGTCATTTCCCCTTTATTTTTATCAAGAAGGGTTCCTATGATAACTCTATTATCACCTTTTACACCAATTATGTTATCATTGGATAATCGTTTATAATTGATATTTGGGGAAATCTCCTTTAACTTATCAACTATTTCATGATCATGAGAATTTTCAGAAACGATCCTGATTTTAGCTTCATTTATATCAATACTATTCTCTTCAATTTTTTCAATAAATTTATTCAATCTTCCAAAAAGCACAATAAGTATTTCAGTGTCTTTTTGGTTTATTATATCGAATACCTCTTCGAAAAATTTTGTCTCTGTCTTGAGTAGCCATAAGCGATCATCAAAAATTTCTGTTTTAATGGAGGCAGATTTAATATATTCTTGTAACGCGTCTATTATTGGGTCTAATCCTTCTATATCTTGTTGATCCTCTTGTTCGAGAAATATCATCAAATTATTTACTATAGTCTCTTTAATTTCTTGAAGGAATAGAGAGTCGTCATCAAGTTGAGTTTCTATATATCCAATAGCATATTCATTTATAATTTCATCGAACTCTTCAAACATTCTATTGATAATATCGTGAGTTTCATTAATTTTTTCCGAAGTGAATTGTTCGTAAGTGGATAACTCAGTCTTCTCGATTTTTCCTTGCTCTGCAAATTGTTTGATTAATGCTAAGACGTTATTAATTTGGACAGCAAAGAGTTTTTTTATATTATTCTGGAACTGATCTAAAAATTCTAAACTTTCTTGATTAAGATCTCTTTCTTGTAAAGATTGGATTAAATTTATTCTAACATGTTCTATATCGTCTTCCAAATTTTGTTTTAGTATCTGCAATTGATCTGAAATTTTTGTCGTCTGTGTTTTTGTTGAACCCGCCTCTCCTTTTAAATTTTCTAATATTTTTTCAATAGCTTTGAAAGGAGGTAAAGCAAAATAATGTGGAAGATATTCAGAATGACGAGACTCAATTCTTATGATTAGGTTACTTTCGATTAATTTATCAAGGATGTTCTGTATCTGCTCATTGGACAGATGGGATTTAAAGGAATGTATTTCTTCAAAAGTAAGAGGTATTTTATCGAATGATTTAATATAAATATCTGTCGTATCTTCATCCAAGCCCAGTGATTTAACTAAAGTACGCATTTTTATGAAATTTTTGAAAGTGCTTATATTCTTACCTATCTTATAACAATCTTTATTTTTAATTTTAGGCGAAAAAAAGGTAAGTAAATCTGAGAAAAAATGATATATACATTAATTTTAGAATAAAGACTAAACCAAACACCCAAATATTGGAAAAGGCGGATAGTCTATTATCGAAATAATGTATCATTTTCAACTTTGGGTTTCAGAAAACTTAAATATGACTTTTAGTATCATAAATATGCATTATTTTATTCAAAATAAAGGGAATAGGGTTTTTCATTGATTAATAGCATTTTTTATAAAACTTATTGGTTTTAGGATTTTATTTGACAGAAAAAGGTACGCTTCTTCATGGAAATTCCCTTCGAAAAACATTAAAGGTATTAAAAGATGAAATATAAGAAATTTGGCTATGGTATTACCACCTTTTACATTCTATTACAAGTGTTAGATATTTCTACTACAATTTTTGTTCTTTCAAAAGGGGGCATTGAATTAAATCCAATTGTAAATGCAATCAATTTTGAAATAATTATGTTCTTGAAAATATTTCTTGCTTCAGCTTTTTATTTAATTATCTATTATTTATCTCCTAAAAAAGAGAAGTGTATTACCCAATTTATCCTATGCATTCTAATTTGTCTAAGCATAATTTACAGCTGTATTGTGCTAAATAATACCTTCCAAATTTACAAAATTTATTTATCGGGATTCTAGTAATATTCCCATGCCAGTTCCGCCACCCGCACATTGAGTACATATTGCATATGTCTCATCTCTGGAATTTAATGAGTATAAAGCTGTTAATACCAATCTCGTACCCGTCATTCCAGGGGGATGACCTATGGCAATAGCACCTCCGTTGACATTCACTTTTTCTATGGGAATTCCTAATCCTCTTATACAAAACAATACTTGTTGTGCTTGAGCTTCATTTATCTCGAAAATATCTATATTGGAGAGGTCCATATCGGCTTTAATTAGCAAGTTCCGTATGGCAGGGATTGGTCCAAGACCCATATATTCGGGTTCAACATTTCCTTGGGAGAAAGCCTTTATCTCACCTATTGGAGATATAGCCAACTGATTGGCTTTTTCTTTTGAAGCCAGTACCAGAGCAGCAGCGCCATCGTTTAATGGGGGTGTATTACCCGCAGTAACCAATCCCCCTTTTCTAAAAACTGGCTTTAGGTCATTAAGGTTTTCTAAGGTTAAATTTTCCCGAGGGCTTTCATCATATGCTAGCTTAATTGTTTTATCATAAATCTGCATATCGATAGGAACAATTTCTTTAAAAAAACCCTCTTTTTTAGCTTTGAAATATTTTTTATGACTATTGAGTGAAAATCTATTGATTTCTTCAAAATTAATTTCCACATTTCTCAGATTATATCTTTTAGAGATCATTTGGGAATCATTTATAATATTTTCTGCGGTTTCTCCAACATGCTCATAATTTCCATAAACATCGTATGTATCATGAAATCCGTCATAAAAAAGGGCATCTACTAATTTTTGATTATGTAGGTGATATCCCCATCGAGCATTCATTAACATATAAGGGCATTGACTATTACTTTCCATCCCGCCAGCGATGATGATTTCATGTTCCCCCATTGCTATCTGTCGGTAAGCAATTTCCACAGATTTCATGCCCGAAGAACATACATTATTAACCGTGAGTGCTCCAGATGTATGTGGAACATCCGCTTTGAGGGCGGCTATCCGTGCGGGATTGTTTCCCATTCCCTCTTGATGTATGGCACCCATAATTACATCATCGACAAGCTTTTCTGAAATATTGGCTCTTTTTATCGCTTCCTTAATCGCAATCGCTCCTAAATCCACCGCGGGAAGGTCTCGTAGGGATTTTCCAAAATGCCCGATCGGGGTTCGAGCACCCTCAATAATGACGACATCTCTAAATTTTGGTATATTCATCTGTCTCAGATCTTATTTCAATAAATAAACTGATAAGCCGATAATCAGATCTATTATCTAAATTCAAAAAAAAGAGATAAGATAAAAATTTTGTTTATTCTGTACATTTTTTAAGTTTTTCTGGACGCTGAATACAAGATCCCTCCTGTTTTCTTTCATAATCTTTAGGAAGTCGCCTCATCCGCTCTTTTTTCCTCTGCTCAGCTTCTTTCCAACGTCTTTTTTGTTCTGCTGTTTCTAAAATTAGATTTGGTACTTTTACTGGCTGATCATTCTCATCTAAAGCAACGTACGTCAAATATGCAGAAGCGATATATCCGCGATTTCCTGTAAGTAAGCATTCATCTTCGGCACGCACACCGATTTCCATCGAAGTATTTCCAACATAATTAAGGGATGCTTTTACAAATACCACATTACCCACATAGGCAGGGTTTAAAAAGCTTACTTGGTCAATTGAGGCGGTGACACAATTACGATGAGTATGGCGTGAGGCGACAATTCCGGCTGCTTGATCTATAAGCTTCAAAATGACCCCACCAAACACATTTCCTGCAGGATTCGCATCCTCAGGCATCATCAACTGGGCAATTTGAGTCTGAGATTCGGAGACTGTTCTAGCTTCTTCTTCCATTCTCAATTTTTACCATATTTTATATTTGTTATTGTTACATCTATTCAAACCTAATTTAAATAGACTGAGTTTATCTATTATAAAGTAGTTACATTATTAAAAATTCCAGCTGAATGGGTTTATAATAAATATTAAAGAAAAATAATATAAGGTTCTAATTGAGATGGTGGAAATATAGGTTTATATTTTATTAAGAGAAGAAAAAAGCTAAATAATTGCTCCCGCGATTACATGCACATCTTGTTTTATTGCTAACTCAAAATTAGCTCGATTTATCTCTAAGCATGCTAATATTAGTCCATCATATTTTTTTTCTGCAAAGTTATTGTATAATTCTCCCTTTTTTAGCAAGTCAAAAATATCTCGATTATCAGCAGTTGATTTAACCTCCATTAAAAAGGTCTTTCCGTCTTGAATTACTATATCCACATCAGTACTATAATTTTCAAAGTACACATCTCCTTGGCGATCAATTAGAACTTGATGAGTGATATTACTTCTTTCGATATTTTCTTGTAATAATTTATCACTGAGCATATTTAAAATCAAATTTTCTAATTTTTCACCCCCTCGAGAACTAATTGAATATATAGCTACTCGCAATGAATCTCTTTCTTTTCTCGCTTCTGTAAATCCTGTATTCATTAAATCAATTAGTTTTTCAAATCGTTTATCCACTTGCTCAAATCGTTTATCTTCTTGCTCAAACCGTTTATCTACTTGTTCAAATCGTTTATCCACTTGCTCAAATCGTTTATCTACTTGCTCAAACCGTTTATCCACTTGCTCAGCTCGTTTGTCCATTCGGTCTATTATAAATTCAAATCGTTTATCCATTTGTTCAAATCGTTTATCCATAGCTTCGGTAAGTTTTACAATATCATCATGAGTTGCGACTACACCCGAAAGGGCACTAATGATAGCTCCCTTTACTGTATCATTCTCCCGAATTAACTTTGGAAGAATTTTCAATAATTCGTCAATATCGATCTTGCTCATATCTACTATTTATAAGGATATATAATTATTTAAATCATCCCGATTGAGTTCTACATAATTCTATTAATAAGTATGTACGTACAATATTTCGAATTTTCCATTTTAGAGTTAGAAAATACGAGAAATGCCAGAATAATTTTCAATTCTAAACTCAATAAAAAGAAAAAATAAGGAAATACGCTTTAATTTTCGATTCTCACCATACATGGACCTTGAGCTTCGATCTTTCTGATTTTCTTCAATCGATTTTTTCTTCTTTCTTCAGCCTCTTTATATCTCCTTTCTTGTTCCTCCGTTTCGAGAATTAGACTTGGAATCCTTGTTGGGTTATCATTTTCATCCAACCCAACATATGTAAGATATGCTGTTGCAACATGTGCCTTTCTACCCGTTATTAGGCATTCCGCATCGACACTTATTCCAATTTCCATCGAACTTTTCGAAACATAATTTACTGAACCTTTGGCAATCACTACATTTCCGATGAATACAGGAGAAAGAAAGTCTAATCTGTCAACAGAGGCGGTCACACAATTCATGTGGGTATGTCGCGAGGCCACGATTAATGCACAGCTGTCAATTATGCTCATAATCACACCACCAAACACATTTCCCGCGGGATTGGCGTTTGGGGGCATCATGATCTGGGAAATCTCTACTTGAGAATCTGAAACTGGTTTTGGTTCCATTTTTTTTTTACCTTCAATATTTTGTATTATGAATAGTTGATGCTGATGAATATCAAAAATCTTTGGGTAATTTTAGATAAAAAAGTAATCGTTTTTCCCAAGGATTCTTGAAATCCTAATTTAAGAAGGGTTAGGAACATCTGAATAGTTATGAATTTTTATTCACTATAATCAGATTTTTATTCAAATATTAATTCTCTAAATTAAAATAAAGAATATTTATTCACAACTTAAATATTCATTTAAAAATACTTAAAGGTTGAAAAAAATGAGTTTTAGAGAAACATACGAAGCAATTAAAGGAGATCCTACAAAAGGAGAAAAGAATTTCAATGTAAAATGCGAAATGCTCCAAGATGGAATGCAATGTAAAGCCACCATGGGAGCATCCAATCATGAATTTATTATTGATGCTCCGGCGGGGTTAGATGGTACGGATGAAGGTCCAAGTCCTTTATTAGCAATTTTGGCTTGCATAGGATCTTGTTTAATCGCGGTTACACGATTTTGGGCAAAAATAATGGACATTGAAGTTGAAGAGATGACTGTATTCTCCAGAGGGAAAATTAATTTATCTGGTATTTTCGGATTAGACGATGATGAATTACCTGGCTACAAATCCCTTGAACCAGTAATTAGGATTAAAGCGAATGCACCTAAAGAAAAAGTCCAAGAAATGATGGACCAAGTTCTTACCCACTGCCCTGTAATTACCAACTTCGAAGGCGCTACCCCAATTGAACCTAAGGTTCAAATTCAATAAGTAGCATAAATTTCTACTTCTTCTCTTTTTTTTATATGTTTCAGCTTATTATAATTATTTTAATGGTGCTTCTTTTTTTGCTACAAGAATCGCGATTATAAAAATCACGATTGAAAAAGCTCCAAACCCTACTCCAAAGCTTACACCTATGGGGAGTGAAATTATATCCCAAAGCCAGAACAAAAACCATATTAAGGAGATATAGGAGAATTCGATAATAAGAATAATAAGTATTCTCAAATTCATAGGGAAATTGTCTAATAAGTAGATTATAACGGGGATTTCTAACACCATCATAGCAAGGATGAACATAAGAATACTGAAATTGACAAGCATAATTCCTCTATCCGACAAAATAATATTGATCTATAAATGAAAAAAGATACTATTAAATTTTGAGCTTTTAACTAATAGCAAATAATCTATCTATACACAATTCTTATTCTCCATCTAATTATGGCTAATATAAAATTCCCATACATACATCAATTAATAAGAAAAATATGGAGAACCAAATAAAAAAGATCGAAAAAGGAGGTTTTAAACGTTAATAGAAATTCTCTGGAGTTCTGGAACAGAGTATCATCAATAAATGATGCTGAAAGACATTAAAAAGCAGTCGAAATAGAAATTCTAATTGGAAAAAAAATGCTGAAATCAAATTTCCAGAATGGAATTTTCTTCTTAATTATCTTGAGAAAAATAACGCTTGCAATAGATCAATTGCTACTTTGATTATTCTACATCTGATTTCTGTAGATAATCAAAATAAATTCAAGGGAATTTTTGAAAAATTTTTTGAACTTTTAAATGATAGGAGTTTCATAATTTCTAGAAAAATCTAATTCATTTTATAGCTCAAAATTTAGAGAATATTTCTTTAATATTAATAAAACTCAAAATCTTGAAGGACGTAAATATTTAATTAAAAGAAATTTTATATAAGAAATTGATGAGCTTTCTTGGTGATTAAACGAAGAATTGAATTTATTTTCTTCATAAAAAAGCATTATCGAGTAGCAATTCAAGCATAATATAATAATGCAGAACACTTCCTTGTGAAATTGGGAAAATATTCAGAGCAGACATATAAAGAATAAACGCTAAAAGCATAATGCAAATCAGAAGTAGCAAGGATATATTTCCTTTCAATTTATTTAAAAATGAGTTCGATCTTAATTCTTCATTTTTTTAAGTTTATGACAAATATTATACATTGTTAAAGTTATTTAATTATTTCAAATCGCTCAGAAAGTGAGACATCATAAAGGAATAATTGTGCCAAGGTAAAATAATAAAATGATTGTACTTACAACAATCATAATACTTATGATTGTGCCAGCAGCCTTTATTATATTCCGATAAGTCATATTGCATTCAGAACATTTTATCTTGGAATGTGTGGGAAAAATAGAGTACGCATGCTCCGCATGGTCTTCACATAAAGATATTTTACAATCTGAACATTTACCTACTGCGGGTTTATCACACTTAGCACAAGTTCCGCTGATGATAATTCACTTCAAACTGACTTTTTTATAATTAGTGTTGAGGAAATAATATCCACTTAAGATATATATATTTTAATTCTTTAAAAAAATTCATTTTGTAAAAAAAATAAAAAAATCGATAGAAAGAGATGAGTTGTAGTGAGGACTTTATTTTTAGATGTAAAAATCTCTTGAATTCATTTTAATGGATAAGTTGGTTTTTTCTTTTTAAAAAACGCTGTGGATGCTTCTATCATATCTTTTGAAGAAAATGCAAGAATAATCGAACTATTTTCAAATTGAAGAACGTTATTGAGAGAGGGAGAATCTAATGTTAAATTAATAGCTCTTTTTGTGAGACGTAGCCCTAAAGGACTTTTAGTTAGCATTTCTTCTGCAATTTCATGCCCCTTTTCTAATAGGTTTCCTTTATCAACCAAATCTGAGACCAACCCAATCTCTTTAGCTTCTTCTCCAGTTAGAGCTTTTCCGGTATACATAATTTCAGCAGCTTTAGACATTCCGATAAGTCTAGGAAGAAAATAGCTTGAGCCCATATCAGCCCCAGTAAGCCCGATATTAATCGACGCATTGATAAATTTAGCGTCAGGAGTGGCGATCCTTATATCCGAAGCTAATATAAATCCCAACCCTCCCCCCGCAGCAGATCCATGTATTAATGCGATTACGGGTTGGCTTATTTCCCGAATTTTAATAATTAATTCGCTGATCCGCCATTGATGATAGATTTTTCGCTTCAAAGGCTCCGGAACTTCTAAATAATAAAATTGGTCATATCCTTCTGGCTTCTTTTTCGAATTTAGGATTAATCCTTCTTGAAGATCCGTGCCTGCGCTAAAGATGCGCCCTTCTGCTCTTAGGATGAGCACTCTACAGTCTAAATTAGTTGAAAGATTGTCTAGTAGGTCGTGAAGTTCCTCTTCCATTTGAAATGAGATTGCATTTAGTTTATCGGGTCTGTTAAGCGATAAAATGCCAATACCATTCTCTTTTAGCTCAAATTTTATAGTTTCATATTCCATTTTTTTCACTTTTAAATTTAGTCTATATTGTTAAAGATTAATTTGATATTCGAAAATAAAACTTTTTACAATTTATCTGTATTTTATTTCATTTATAGAAATTAAACAGAAAGCGAATTAGGAATATGGGGATTATTTGAAACCTTTATATTTGAAAATATGTTTTTTCAAAAATAGAAATCCTTTTTAATATAATTATCACATCTATACTCAATTACTTGAAATTAATTCCTCATGCTAGAACAAGGGAAGGGAGTTTATGATAAATTAAGGGTTCATCTTGACAATATGCCCATAGGATATCCCGAAACGAAATCTGGTGTCGAAATAAAGATTTTAAAAGCATTGTTTACACCTCAACAAGCCTATATCGCGACATTTCTCAACTGGAAATGGCAAGACATTGAAACTATTTATCAGTCCTTTCCAAGCAAAGAAAATATCTCACAAGAGGATTTCGAACTACAACTCACTCAAATGGTGAAAGATGGTCTTATCAACTATAGACACAAAGCCAAAAAGAAACAATATGCAAACGCCCCCTTAGTGGTGGGTTTCTACGAATATCAATTAAAAAGATTAAATAAGGAATTAATCAAAGACGTGTTCCATTATATAAAAGAGGCTTTCGGCTACGAGATCATGAGAACTAATATTTCCCAGCTTCGGACCGTGCCAATCGAACAGAGTATAGAATCTAAAATAAATGTTTCCACATATAATAATATCCGGAAGATTTTTGAAACCGCGAGCCCTCCTTTTGCTGTGGCTGATTGTATTTGTAAGATTGCTACTGATATGATTCAAAGACCTTGTAAAGTAACTAAAAGGCGGGAAATATGTATGGCCGTTGATTGGATGGCCCAATTATATATTGATCAAGAATGGGGAAGAGAAATATCTAAAAAAGAAGCATTAAATATCTTAAAGAAAAATGAAGAGGATGGATTAATCTTAAATGTAGAAAACACACAAGAATCCTTGTTCTTTTGTGGATGTTGTACTTGCTGTTGTGGCATTACTGCTGGATTGAAAAACCTCCATAATCCGTCAAAACTCGCCCAAAATAATTATTATGCTATTTTAGATCTGGAGTCTTGTGCAGGTTGCGGGGCTTGTATCGAACGATGTCAAATGGAAGCAATATCCCTTAAAGGTGATAAAGCCACCATAAAGAAAAAACGGTGTATAGGGTGCGGAAACTGTGTCCTTGCATGTCCATCCAATGCCATCTCCCTAAGATTTGTGGAGGATCCTAAGAAACCTCCTGAAACCTCCGAAAAGCTTTATAATTCCATTTTATTGGAGAAAAATCAGCTTAAAGAGAAATATAAAAAATTCAAATCACATTAAGATAAAATGTCTAAAAACTTACTCAATTTTTATCATCTATACTAAATTATAACTTTAGGGATGGTTTCCAATTGATATACTTTCTCAGGGAAATTACTTATACTGTTATTGGAAATATCTAAAACTTCGAGATGACGCAATTTGAATAGATTTTTTGGTATGGTTTCGATAAGATTGTGGCTTAAATCTAGTTTTTTTAGATATGATAAATTTTCGATCCAATTCGGTATCCTTCTCATATGGTTATTTGAAAGATTCAATTCTAAATGATTCTTGATATTCCAATTTTTAAAAATTAAAGGGAATGTTTTGAGCTCGTTTGAGGATAGATTCAAGTATTTTAGTGATTTTAAATTGGTTAAATGATACGGCAGCTTTTTAAGATAGTTGTAGCTCAAGTCCAAAAGCTCTACTTTCGCTAATTGAGTAATTGATTGAGGGACTTTCTTCATTAAAGAGAAGCTTAATCCTCTAATTGATTTGTCTTTTACGATCATAATGGTGGTTGGAGGGATAAATAAAAAGCTTTCTTGGTTTTTATCCCAGATATCAACACTTTCAATTGTTTCTGAAACATCTAATATAATGTCTAATTCATTACTTTTTATTCTAAGCTTAGATGATATGCGTTCCATTCTATTGTTAAATTCGTTATATAAAGTAAGATCATTAGTCTTGTTTAACAGTTTTCTAATAGTTTTTAGAACTAAGAAAGAAGCATCATTCTTGATTGTCCACAGTATTACATTAATGGCTTTATTGTTAAAAAATCGAATTAGGTATTCTACAGCCTCGGCTCTGATTTGGGGAAATTCATCGCTAATTAGACAATGTTCTAGAACTTTATAGGTTTTTTCGGATTTAGGCGCTATAGCAATTAAAGTTTTGAGGGATTTTAATCTATTTATTTGATGACTATTTTCAATTAGAATTAATAGTAAATCTAATGTTTTTGAGAGAGAATATCTGTTATTTTGGTAATTATTATAAATTTTTTCGGGAGAGAAATCCATTTGATTATTTTACTCTTTCTATTTAGGTGGCAATTTTTAAAATCAATAGGTTTTAATTTATTTTATTCCACAAGAACATAATAAGTAACTCATAAAAACACTTTTATATAGCTAATCCTAATTAATATTAGATAATCAGCCAAAGTATGTTATTACAATGAAAAATAAAAATAAGCATAACCCAATAGATATTTGGCTAAAGTATTGCGATGAAACGATTAAAATATTAATCGATAAAAACTCAGATGAAGCAAGAAAGACAAAGGAGATTTCAACTCCTTATTAATCTCTCTTTTTTCTTGGCGAGTGTCTGATTTTTTGAAAGTATAATTTCTGTAAGTATTTTAACAACAAATTTCGTAATTCCTTAATTTGAATCATATATTTCGAATAGTGAAATTACCCGTGTTTGGTTCGATCATCTTTTCTTAAATCTTAAATGAATGCTATTAGATGAAAATCTAGACTCTTCATTATCTATGTCATACATAAAAAAATCGTTTATCAAATATTGGAGTATTTCCATAACATAAAGAGAAAAGTTCTGGTTTAAAGAATGATTTCCAAATACTATAAAATTTTTCTCTTCTGTAAATTTGTAGTTTATGCGATTGAACCACGCAAATGATTTTTTCCCTCTTAGTTAATTTTTAATTTTTAATTTTGTTTAGGTTTATGGTTATGATTAAATTTTTTCCGAATAATTGGGTTTACTCTCATTAATTGTTGCCTATATATAAAGCGAAAACCGTCAAAAAAAAGAATACTGGTAGAAAAGATTCAGGTTATATTTTGATCGTGGGTTCTTTCTTATGGGGCGGTGTAGGATTGTGTTCTCTAGACTCTTTATTCTCGGGGATTAAG
>WJIN01000356.1 GCA_014730295.1 Promethearchaeota archaeon
AACATTGTTATGACTTTGAAAAGTTAGATAAAACCGCTCAATGGCTCTTATCCACAGTTAATTCAACAATTAAGGAAATAACTGAACTTTCAGACGCATATAAACTTCCCTCTATTACCGATAAAATTCGCGACCTTATCGTGAATGATATAAGCAGATGGTATATAATGCTTATTCGGGAAAAAATTGATGTCTACTCAGAACATCCAGACAAATTCGTAATTATGTCACTGCTTTTCGAGGTACTTTATAAAGTTATACTCTTACTTGCGCCTATAAATCCTATGATTTCTGAACATCTATACCAGAACATGTTCCGTACCTATATGGATGCGTTAGGATTAGAAGAAAAAGAAAGTATCCACTTACAAGATTGGCCAGAAGTTCAAGAGAAATTTATTGATAAAAATTTGGAAAAACAGATGGAATTTTCCAGAGAACTCATTGAAATTGCTCGTTCCCTGAAAAACCAAAATAGACTAAGATTGAGATGGCCGAATAAAAAGATTGTAATCGAATCTACAGAAAAACTCCCAGAAGTTGAATTTACCGAGACAATCAAGAAGATGGTGAATGTGAGAGACTTAGAAATTGTTGATTCCTTTACGCCCGATGATAATTTCGCAGAAATGGATTCACGATTTGGGAAGATTTATTTAGACTTAAATGTTAATGATGATATTCTTGCAGACAGAGTGGTGAACGATCTCATACGAAACATTCAATATTCTCGTAAGAAGAATAATTTTAAGGTTGGAGAGGAAATTGAGTTAAAAATCGGAACTGATGCAGATCATCTAAAACAATTTATAGAAGAAAATAGTGAATTCATCTCGGATAAAGTGAGTGCGGGAAAACTTGATATAGTAGATGGATTTGTTGAAGAAGTTGACGGAAAAGCCTATGAAGAGCTATCAATCTGTCCAAATGAAAACTGTTCTGCTACTCTCAAGCAAAATATAAATCACAAATTATATAAAAAAGGAAGAGCGAAATGTCCATATTGTCAAACTGAATTTACTGAAGATAAAGTGAAAAAAATTACATTCTATTTTCAGAGAAAAAAATAGATATCTATTTATTTCTCTTCATTAAACCTTAATTTTAGCTGCACATGAAAAGCAATAATTCTTAATTATTTCGGAGGAAATTATTTTTCCTTTCATTTTTATTAAATTGTTAAAATTAGATATGGTAATAAAATATTAAGGATCCTTATGAAATCAGTATCCATTCACCTAAAGATAGATTCTACTTAAATTTAATAATTTCTTTTTATTATTATAGATTATTTTTATGCTAAAGTTGTTTGAGATGAAAAAAGGATGAAAAGAGCACTAATAACAGGAATAACTGGTCAAGATGGTTCATATCTCGCAGAATATTTACTTAAAAAAGATTATGAAGTTCATGGAATAATCAGACGAGCATCAACTTTTAATACCCAACGTTTAGATACTATTTATCAAGACCCTCATGAAAAAAATCGAAGATTAAAACTTCATTATGGTGATCTTGTAGATGCAAGTAGTATCAGCCGATTAATTGAGAAGATAGAACCTGACGAGATTTATAATTTGGGGGCTCAAAGTCATGTAAAAGTTTCATTTGACCAACCAGAATATACAACTGATGTAAATGCGATGGGAACATTGAGATTGCTTGATGCGATAAGAGATGCAAGGATTGACACAAGATATTACCAAGCTTCTACCAGTGAACTTTTTGGTAAAGCTGTTGAAGTCCCTCAAAATGAAAATACCCCATTTTATCCAAGAAGTCCATATGCAATTTCTAAACTATATGCATATTGGATTACAATTAATTATAGGGAAGCTTATGGTTTGTTTGCTTGCAACGGAATTTTATTTAATCATGAGTCCCCACGACGAGGAAAAAGATTTGTTACCAGAAAAATTAGTAGAGCAGTAGCTAAAATTAAGGCGGGAATACAAGAAAAAATATATCTAGGAAATTTAGATGCTCAAAGAGATTGGGGTTATGCGCCAGAATATGTTGAAGCAATGTGGATGATGTTGAATCATGATGAACCATTGGATTTAGTAATTGCTACTGGAGAAACTCACACAGTGCGTGAATTTGCTGAGATTGCCTTTAAAAGAGGGGATATTGATATCCATTGGGAAGGAGAAGGGATACATGAGAAAGGTGTTGATCAAAAAACGGGTAAAGAGATAATTGAGATTGATGAGAGTTACTTCAGACCAACTGAAGTAGATATCCTCTTAGGAGATCCAAGTTTAGCTAAGAAAGAAATAGGTTGGGAACATCAAACTAATTTTAAAGAACTTGTTAAAATTATGGTGGATTCAGATATTAAGATGCTTGAAGAGAAAGGAGAAATAGGACTTGATTATTTAGAATGAAAGAAATTAAAAATTAAAGAAAAAATAAAATCATAAAAAATGAAAATTCATAAGGACACCCGAATCTATATTACAGGCCATACAGGTATGGTTGGTACTCGTTTATTGAAATATTTTCAAGAAAACAAATATAAAAATATAATAACTACTTCTCATAGTCAGTTAGATTTACGAAATCAGAAGAAAGTTGACCTATTTCTGAAAAAAGAAAAACCGGAAATAATAGTTCATTTAGCAGCGAAAGTTGGTGGAATAGCTTCTAATATAAAATACCCTGCCGAATATATCTATGATAATTTGATGATGCAAACAAATATTATCCATTCTGCTTATAAATACAATTGTGAGAAATTATTATTTATGGGAAGTTCTTGTATATATCCAAGAGAAACGCCCCAACCTATGAAAGAGGAATATCTAATGACCGGAAAATTAGAACCAACGAACAAATCTTACGCTGTGGCAAAAATAGCAGGAATTCAAATGTGTCAAGCCTATGATATAGAATACAACACTAATTTTATTTCACTTATACCATGCAATTTATATGGACCAAGGGACCATTATGGTGATATGAATTCGCATGTCATGGCTGCTTTGATTGATCGCTTTCATAAAGCAAAAATTACACAAAAACAGAAAGTAATTGTGTGGGGATCCGGAAAACCAAGAAGAGAATTTCTATTCGTGGATGATTTGGTTTCGGCTATTTTGTTTTTATTAAAATGTTATGATGATCCAGAAATTATTAATGTGGGAACCGGATATGATATTTCTATTAGAAATTTGGCAACCAAAATAAGCAATATTATCGGTTATTCGGGAAAAATTGAATTTGATCCAACTAAACCTGACGGTATGATGAAAAAGCTTCTTGATGTTTCTAAAATAGAAAAATTGGGTTGGAAGGCTAAAACGGACTTAGATGAGGGCATAAAAATGTCTTATCAATACTATTTAAAAAGATACGAG
>WJIN01000357.1 GCA_014730295.1 Promethearchaeota archaeon
CTTAAGAATTGGATTCTAAATCTACCCATCATTTATCAATTTGATATCTTCAGTATCTAAGGAAGTAATTTTTTTCTATTAATTGTTATTCTTTTCACCTCCGACATTATTTTCAATATTTTCTTTTTATTTAATCTCAATACTCCTTGAAAATGGGTTGTGTTTCATTTTTCCCAGATCTATTATAGCTCATAAATTAAGGTAATAAATATTTTGAAATCATAAATTAAATAAGATTATGAAAAATGAACATTCAGTAGCAGCTATTGTTTATAATAAGGATGAATACCTTCTTTTAAAATATGAGATGGGGCATTGGGGGCTTGTGAAAGGTAATGTAGAAAACGATGAAAACGAGAAACAAACCATCATAAGAGAATTGGAGGAGGAAACGGGGATTAATGATGCCCAAATAATTGAGGGATTTCGGGAAAATTACGAATATTATTACAAATTTAAAGGAAATCTAATCCATAAAACAGTTAATTGTCTCCTTATTGAATCAAATGAAAAAGATGTTAAGCTAAGCTACGAACATACAGATTATGAATGGCTTCCCTATGATAGGGCTTTAGAGAGATTAAGTCATGAAAATACACAACAAATATTAGCAAGAGCAAAAAATTTTATTTCAAATCAGGGAGCTTAAATTGTAGATTTTAGGCCTCAGGAATTAACACAATAAACACGCATCCCTTTCTGTAATCAGTTTTTACCTTATCTTCAATCCAGATTTTGCCCCCGAATTTCTCTAAGATATTTTTTACAAGGGATAATCCAATATCCATAGCTCTGCCACCTTTCTCTCGTTCATATTGGCCCTCAAAAACGATATCTTTTCTATGCTCTGGGATTCCGATACCATTGTCAATAAATTCCAATTGAATGTAAGGTTTTTCTTCAATAATAGTTCTTTTTATCATAATTTGAACTATAATTTGACGATTTTCATTATATTTTATCGCATTTAAAATAAGACATTCAAATACGTCATATAAGTATTCATTTGCCAGTACCATGAATTTTTCCTTTGGAGAATTGATTTCAATATCAATATTCTTTTCGGCAAATTTTTTATATATTGATTGAATTGCAGCGTCTAAGACATCATCAATGCTCGTGGGGGTTAATCTCATCTGAATATCATCGATTTTTGATAGTTTCCTCACGTTTTTGACCAAATTAGCTCCCCTTATGACTTGGTCTTTTATAATTTCTGAAATATCTTTAATCTCTCCTAATCTATATGGATTATTTATATACAGAGAAAAGAGTTCTATTGATGATTGAATGTTATTTAGAATATTATTCATATCATGAGTAAATAGATCACGATAAAAATTTGCACTGTTATAGGCTTCCTTGTATTTACTGAGAGCATCCTTGAGGGCCTCTTCTGAACGCTTCCGTTCTGTAATATCCCTAACAATACATTGAATTATATTTTGTCCTCCAATTTGGATTTCATTTGCATTGACCTCAACGGGGATTTTTTTGTTGTTAGAATTTAATATGACCATATTAATTGGTGGAGCATTCTCTGTCTTAATTTGCTCGATAATATTCTTCCTTATTTCAGAATAATCTTCAATAAATCCAATTTGACTTGCATGGCGCCCAATAATTTCTCTATCCTCCATTAAAAATAGTTTTTCCGCTTGTTCATTTGCATCTATTACAATACTTGTATCTCTATCCAGAATTAATATGGCATCTGTCGCAGCTTTGAATAATGCTTGATATCGTAATTCTGCTAATCGCAAAGCTTGAACAGAAGGTTGGAGGGAATTTATCTTTTTTAAAAGCGCATCATGAATAGATTTGAGGGCTAATTTAACCTTGATTTTATCATCATAATATTGTTTAATCTTATCAAATTTTTTAAAAATAAAGTTAGTTATTTGTCTTATGATTGCTCGTGGAATTTTTTCATTGAAAAACACAATAAGAGCCAAGGGTAGTTGTCCTCCTCGAATCTTCTCATCGGGTATCCAATCGAAATGGATTGATGCATTCGCGTTTATGTTTGTAAATGGTAAAATAAATGAGACTTTCCGAAATTTTTCATCACCAAATACAAACTGAGAGATGGAAAAGCATTTTATAGCAAGTAAATCTGGGTCTTCAAATTCATTATCGGGAAAGGTAGAGACAATTTTTACGCCCTCATCTTCATCCCATTTTGAAAATATTAAACCTACTTCAATTGATTCTTTCGATTTATTTTCGCTTCTTAATTGCAAAGATAACCAATTAAACGCATCTTCTATACCTTCTCCCGTAAGTCCACTAGTCAAATATATTTTATATTCAGGATTTTGTAGCTCATCGACTTTTAATTTAGTTGCTAAATATTCTTTATCAATTTCCATCAAATCTATTTTATTAAACAATAATAGAAGAGGAAGTTTTGACATGTCTGGCATGCTTGCCACGCTGTGGAGGAAATCAGCCGCCTCTTTAAATCTTTCTTTATCCGTAATATCAACGACAAATACTAACGCATCTTGGTTTTTTAGATGAGGTTTCCAGAGGTCTTTTAGTTTTCCTTGTCCTGGGGCATCATAGGTCATAATGGACATATTGTTTACAAATATTCGAGAAATGCTCACGTCGGTGGTCGGTGTGGGATTCTTATTGACAGAGTTCTGCAAATCCTTAACGATGGTCGTTTTACCGGCTTTAGATAGTCCATAAATAAATATTTTAGCTTCGGGACGCTTTAAAAGGATGCTTTCTTTTGGAAAATATTCATAGAATATAAAAAATAGCTTCTTTATCTCTTCATATTTTACCCTACTTCCCTCATATACATCTGAGTCTATATAAAATGCTTTATATGCGTTCTTAATGCTTTTTAATTCTTTTGAAAATCTTTCCAAAATATCTTGAGATAAGTTGAGGTTGATTTCGTTGCTTTTATCCGTAAGAATTGAAATGAGTAACAATTCTCTATTTCCTCTTCCATATTCACTTAAAATTTCAAACAACAAGTTAACGCTTTTCAGTTCCTTAAAAGAATGAGCAAAAAACCCTACTTCATAGAGATCCATAAGATCGGGAATGGAATCTAAATCTGAATCCTCCATTGATTCTGGTGCCTTTAAAAAGATTTTTGGACCATACCAATTATTAAAATGGGAGAGGATTAAAATCTTCATAACTTTTCACTTCAATTATGTAAAAAGTAAATAAAAGTGAATTTATTTAAACATTTTTTTTAGCATAAGCTTAAGAAAGCCATTTTTTTCTTAAATTATTCAAAGAAAAGGATTATTTTAATGTTATAAATCGTTATTCTACCTAATTTGCTGATTACACGTTGTATCCTTAAAAATGGAGATAAGAACAAGTAAGAGATACCTCAGTATAGATGTGTTTAAAGGTTTAATTATCTTGGCTATGGTGTTTGTAAATACACTCTCTATATTTGATAATGTCCCGTTTTGGACTAAACATGCCCCCGATTACTCACTAACCTATGTAGATTTAATCGCACCGTTATTCATTTTTATGATGGCCTTAAATTCTAATCTCTCCTTTGAGAAGAGAATTGAGCGAGATGGTAAACGAAAAACCTATTTCCACTTTATAAAACGATACTTGATCATCCTAGGAATAGGTCTTCTATTAACTCTAAACCCAGAGTCAGAATCCCTTATTAGATGGGGCATACTACAAGTACTCGGGGTAGCTGGACTTATTCTTACTGTTTTCATTAAATTCCGAACCGAAATACAGATTGCTATAGGAATTTTATTCATTTTGTTTCATCAACTTATTGTTTTGTATTTTTTTGGAGATTATATCTATGATGCTATTGAAGGAGGGTTTTTTAGCTCTCTCGGCTGGGGGGCACTCATTTTACTCTCATCGGCAATTACTACACATTTTTTAAAAAAAGAGATGAATTATTATTTCATACTAGGGGGAATTATCTCTATTGGTATTGGATTTATCACCTCGTTCATATGGGGTTTTAGCAGGTTTCGTATTAATTTGCCTTTCGTATTTTTAAGTGTTGGGTTTGCTTCATTGTTATATTATGTTTTCTATTTAACATTCGACGTATGGGTAAATGATTTTAATTTTTTCAATCAAGACAATTTTTTAAGTATCACGGGAAAAAATGCGTTAATTCTCTTTATCTCCCATATTCTTTTCATAAATATAATTTATTACATTATTCCGCTCAATATAGACACTTGGATTGTTTTTATCATGGGATTCTTAAATGTAATAGTGATCTGGGCAATTTCCTATTTTCTACATAAAGCTGAAATCTATATTATTGTATGATCTTTTTTCTAACTTTCCTAAAAATGTAGAAAATCGGTATTGAATTTACTTTTTTCAAAAATTATTGTGTGTATCACTATCACATAAAAGGAAAAAAAAGATCTTCTTTTTAGGGTTATTCTTTTTTTACAAATTAAAGAGGTTAAGAATATGTTTAAATCAAAAATGTCAATGGATTTAACTGAGAAAGCTCTAAATAATTTCGATAATATCAAGGAAGCTATTAAGGGAATTTATGAGATATTTAAGATTACTCTTCCCGATAAAGATTGTTATTTTAAATTAGGTGTTGATAATATCACCGCACTCTATCAGAATATTTTAGAATTAGCCTCAAATGAGACTGGATTAAAAGAAATAATGGAAAAAGTGCAGAACTCCGAAATCGAGCTAGATATTCCCCTAGATATTTAAATGTGGAATATTTCCCCCTCCTTTTTAACACTAATACCTAATAATTACTTTAAGATTTTACCTGTTTCTAAATACCATAAATATAGGTCTAATTCTGCCATATTTAAATCTAAACGCTCTCCTAATTCTTTAAGAGTCTTCTCTATCGAAAGATATTTTTTTTTGGTCATCGTTTTTGGGCGCTCCACTAATCCATGCCGTTCGAGTAAATCAACAATATGAAAATCAATGATTGCATAATCGTTATAGCCAATATTTCTAAGAAAATGACTTCCTTCCTTATAACCGAGACCTTTAATGTGCTTGACTATCCAGGATCGCAATTCATGTCCTTCGAATTTCGAAAGTGCTTCTTCTAATTCGGATATATATTGTCTAGATTCTGCGATATAATTTGCTCTAATATTGGGAAATCGGTATCCCAAGGTTTTGAAAGTTGCCGAAAGTTCATCTTCAGAAAGACTGAGGAAATCTTTTCCTATTGTTTCATGAATTTCGATGCATCGGTCTGCGGGGCAATTTGCTGTCATAATACAGAAACACATCTCCTGGAAGATTGTTTCAGCATCTTTTTCTTGAAATTGTCTAAATTCTTCTATCCGTTGATCTACAACTGTCTTTATTTCACTATTTTTAAGATCCTCAATCTGACTTATCAGCTCATTCATCTTTTTCGCTAATATTTCATTATATTTTAGGCTGTTCCTTTATTTTTGTAAGTTTGACTATTTTAAATTCAATTGCGAATAATTCTCTTGAGCACTCATAATAGTTTTAAAAAATACTTTCTTAGATAATATATTACTAAATAGGTTTAGGCTAAAATGAACACTTCCCAAAAACAAAAAATAATTGTTCTTGGCTCCCTCGCCTTTGATTACATAATGGGATTTAATGAGAATTTTATTAATGCTGTCTCAATTGACCATAAGAGGGAAGAATATCAATCTACGATAACGGCCAATTCACGAATTAAACATTTTGGAGGGACCGCTGGAAATATTACCTATAATTTAGGTTTATTGAAAATTGGACGCGTGTCTCTAATAGGCTCCGTGGGTGGAGATTTTGAAAGTTTAGGTTATAAAGATCATATTACTCTTTTCGGTAATGTGGACCTCGGAGTGGATATACACGAAGATGATTATACAGCAGCTTGTTATATTGTAAACGATGTAAAGGCGAACCAGATGATCATATTTCATGGAGGCGCGCTAGATAAATGTAAGGATATCGATTTAAGAGAAAAAATCCCTGACCCAGAAAATTATTTGTATGCGATTAATTCGACTCAGAGTGTGGATGCGATGGTTAATTTCGCTGACCAATTGTTCAAATTAGGAATTCCAATTATATTCGACCCCGGACAAGTCACACCCTTATTTCCAAAGGCTTTATTGATAGAAACTATCGAGAAATCTGAGATTTTAATTGGGAATAAGCATGAGATAAAGCAAATGACAGAAAAGTCTAATATGCCCAAAGATGAGTTAATCAACCTCGTGAGAGCTATAATAACAACCAAAGGAGAAGCGGGCTCTGAATTGATGTATAAAGACCAAGAGGGACGAGTTTATACTATTGAAATCCCGATCGTTCGACCGAAAGAGATTAATGATACTACTGGTGCAGGAGACGGCTATAGAGCAGGGATTTTAACTGGATTGATGCTCGATCTTACCTTAATCGATGCGTGTAGATTGGGATCCGTTCTTGCATCATTTGTCATTGAGACTATTGGGGCTCAAACTCATAAATACGATATTTCAGATGTTCGCAAACGATTTTTGGATGCTTATAGCTATATTCCAAAAGAAATAGAAGCCATTAAATAAAAATTTGACAAGCTAAATTTTTCTCATTTTTTACACACAAAGGATTTACACACAAATCCGTGAAATATGAAGCTATTTGGATAAGATTCTTTCATATAAATGTTAATAAGTTATAGTTGTTTGTTGCGTTGTTGCGAACACCCCCAAAAAAAAAATTTCTTTTAATAACATTTTTTATTTGTGGTATATAAGTTGCATTTTCCACTAAGATATTAATTACCTATGACAGAGAACAATAATATGTCTGAATCAGAATGTTATAATCGGATTATAAAATTTTTCCATAGTGATATAAATGATAAAGAGAAAGTAGAGAAATGGAAGAGTCAATCCTATATCAAATTAATGAATAGTCTAGAATCCAAAGAAGAAAAAGAACTGGCTCAGAATGCAATTATTATGATTTTATCTCTTTTTGAAAATATTCCGCCAGATATCTATAATAACCGCGGATTTAAATTAAAGAATTTAGATAGGGAAGAACGAGAAAAAATTATCTCAAAGCTTAAAGAAGAAGCTTCTTAATTTTATTTCGTTTAATTATTCTTGTTATTATTCTTTTCAATTCTCTAACTCTCAATGATATAAATGAGGACATAGGAACAAATATTTTTAAAAAATATTAAATATTTTTAGAATTCGAAAATGAAGTTTTATTGTTTTAGCTTATAAACGATAAAATAATAGAATAAGCTTACTTTTTTTAACTTAGAAAAAATCCCTATACGATAATTCGTGAAGATTTATGGTATCTGAAAAAGATCTTCGGTTTGAATGTAAAAGATGTGGAAGGTGTTGTTCTGATGAGAAAACCATCGTTAATCTCACTTACAATGACATCTTAAGAATTAAAGAGGCATTAGATCTTAATTTAGATGAAATAAACCATATTTTGGGCTTCTATATTTTTGATCAAGAACCAACAGAAGAAGATAAAAAGAAGATGGTCATCTCTCCAATCGAGACAGAACGAGGATTAGCTTTTGTAGGACTAAGAAAAAGATCTGATGGTACTTGTTATTTTTACGATCAAAAAGAGAAAAAATGTCTAATTTATAATGCAAGACCTAATTTCTGTAGAACTTTTCCCTTCTCTTTTGAGGTAAAAGATGTTGAAAAAGACCAAGAAAGAAAGGAATCGCTTGTTATGATGAAATATACTGAAAAAGGCAGACAATATTGTCCAGGTATAGGAAAGGATAATCCACTAATAAACAAAAAAAATTGGCTCGAGGTAGGAAAAAAAACTATAGAGGATTTGAACAAAAACTATTTTATTTTTAAGAAATGGAATGAGAAAATTAAAAATGGGGAAGTTGAACCCTCTGCAAAGAATTTTCTAAGAATGATTTTAGAACTTAAAGAATAATGCAGTCTGATTGGATATTTTTTATTAGATAAAAGAATAATATTGAAAACTAGCAAGAAGGGCCCAATAGAGCATTCTTAATTCTATTAACCAAGCAAGTTGATCTTCCTTCCATGAAAAATCTGTACCCTCCACATCCGGGTCAAATATTTGGGTTGAATTTAATATCATATCTAATAATCGAGAGATAAGTTCTTTTTCATCATTTTTCATATCTAAAAGATCAATAATTAGAAGAATTTTAGCGCATTGGGTAATAGTGAGCTCTTGGGGATTAATTTTACCTAAAAGATCTTTTGTTGAATCTAAGTATTTATTCTTGGCTATTGAATAATTGTTTTCTCCTTCCAACAATTTAAAACAAGAAAATAAATCATAGAGATCTATAATTGGGTCATATTCTTCCAATTTAACAAGATCTATATTGATTAGGGTGCCAAATAAGTCTGTATTACTATATTCAATCTCAGTGAATTCTTTATTGAAAATATGAATACTATTTAATAAATAATAGTTTAAGTGTAGTTTTTCGGCTGAAAATTGATCTATTTCCACGGTTAAAAAATTTCTCACTTTTTCCATATCAATTATTTGAATACTTTCATAATTAAGCTCGGATATAATGGATAATCCATAAAAACAACTTTTAGGTTCGGGAATCTGTGTTTTTTTTGAGACAAAAAGTCCATTGGAAACATATTTCTCCAAAATAGAAATTACCTTTTCAATATCTAGATGAATTGCTTCTCCCATTATCTTATAGATCGAAATATAATAGTATAAGCTTTCTAACTCTATCTGATTAAGAAAAGGTTCGATTGAATACTTGAAATTATTTGTATCAATGCTAAATTTATTGAAAATTCGAGGACTGATGGTTGGAAAATCACCGAAGAAGTCAAGAAAAGATTCTTCCGTTTTTCTTGTTAATTCTTGGGTTTGTTTTTGCTCTTGCTGAGTAGAGTTGCGTTTAATTTCCTTAGATCTATCTAAAGAAGACCGAATATCGCTTTTTAAAGTATTTAAATTTTCTCGTATTGCTTGTTCCAATGATTTGATTAGGTCTAATTCGTTCTCTTCGGATAATTCAGATTCATCATTTACCTCCTCATCGTGCTCTTCCATTTTAAATACATTCCAAACTATTATTTTGGTTTTTATTGCATTGATTATGAGTTTTATATGAATTTCTTTCTTACATTATAATATGGATAATCTTACATTTTCCGTCGTGCGCAAAGCATCATATCAATCTAACTAGTTAATAAAAAGATATTATTAAAAGCTTTAATAATTTTTCTCAATTCAATTATAATAGAGTATAATAATGAAATTAATATTAAATACGAAAATCTACACTGATCAAAAAAAAGTTTATGAGATTTAATATTCTGAGTGTAGAGTTTTTAATTTACCATGATAAAATGGAATAAATTTGCCGAAGATTATGATAGAAAGAGAAGAAAACCTTGGAATGAGTTTATATCTTTCTTCCACTCGATTAAACGAGAAGATTGTAAGTTTAAAGGACTCAATTTAGATTTAGGGTGTGCGAATGGAAGACATTTTGAAGTTCTTAGCAATGAAAATAGTAGAATCATCGGAATTGATAATTCTATAGAATTTTTAAAAATTGCGAAAAAAAGATTATCTTACAATCAAAAAGATATCAGTAATCTGCACCATGTAGATTTAATTTTAGCGGATATATCGAACTTACCTATCAGAAGGAATTCGATCGACAATATTTTTTCCATTGCGGCCCTCCATCATATTAAAAGTTCCAAAGAAAGGGAAACGACTTTTGATTCTCTTTATACAATATTGAAGCCTGATGGTTATTTGCTTATAACTGTGTGGAGAAGATGGCAAAAAAGGTTTCGTAAGTATTTCATAAAAGATTGGTTTAAGCGCATCTTTCTTAATTCTCATAAAAAAAACGAAAAGGAAAAAGGATTACAAGAATTTGGTGATATTTTTGTTCCTTGGACTATTTCTTCACAAGATACAACTATAAATCGGTTCTATCATCTATACTCCTCACGGGAATTCCAAAAATTACTTGAAGACTTTAAAATTAAAAAATTTGAAAAAAGAGGTGGACCTGGAGGGAAGGATAATTTTTTCGTGTTAGCGAAAAAAGAATGAAAACAATGCTAATAAACTAGTGGCATACTATCGATTTATAACACTCCAACACATAGGGCTCAAAATTTTCATATAATTCATCTATAATCCCGGTATGAAATGAAAATAATCGTTCTGAAATATCACAGTAAAATAAACCATGGATTGCTTTTTCAGCGTAATAATGTTTTCGAATCATCTTCCTTCTATTTCCAAACCACCATGTATATTCATGACTATTTAACCAGTCGTTATTCTTCTCTGTCACAACCATATTGATTGCATTATAGACATCTATGGATTTTTGAACCGCATCATAATGCATGAAATTTTCCCTCTCTTTGGATTCCCAATTGATTTCCATCTTAGCATTTGCTTTCCAATATTCATCATACTCGTTATTTGAGTGTAATATGATTAATCCTTCTTTTTCATCACCGTCAAATTGAATCTCTTTAAACCATACGGGCATTCGATTGATAGTAATATTTGCTTCATCTTTTTTATAGACGTAATAGGTATATTGCATTTTCCTCTGTTTTCTTGAATTATAATCTCAGTGTTATTAGGCTTATCATTAAAATATTTTGAAGCTATAAAAAATTTCACATAAAAAAGATTCACACATCTTTAGCAAAAAGATGAATATATAAAATATAAATAATGGTTTTTAACTAAATGGTTGGCTGGAGAGATTGGTATTGATTAATTAGAATCCTAAAGATATCAATAAAAAAATCTATTCAAGTAATTTTTTGCCTTCTTCAATCCAGCTCCGAACCGAATCCTCCGAACATCCATCTACTAAGGTTCCTATCTCATCTGGATTTTCCTTCACTAAATCATTTACCGAATTTATTCCGATCTCTTTAAATTTTTCTTCTGTTTTTGGCCCCAATCGATGCAATTTGGTCAATGGGATTGTTTTTTCCTTAGGAGCCTTTTTTGGTTTTTCTTTAGGTTTCTTCACTTCTTTCGGTTTCTTCTCTACTTTCTTTTTCTCTGGTTTTTTTTCGATTTTTTCTTCTACTTCTTCAAGCTTTTCGTCCTTCTTTCTTTCTTCCAAGGGGATGAAGGGAGTTCGTTTCTTTTCTTTTTTAACGAAGGGTGCACGCTGTTCTTTCTTTTTCTCTGGTAGTTCTAATTGATTAAGGGTTTCTATATTGATTTCATGAGCAGACTGTCTACGATAATCAATTCGGATGCCTAGATCTTTTAATTGCTCTATTGTCTTTTCGGATTTCTCGATCTCGCCTAAGGAAAACCCGTCTCCTGTTCTTAAATGGTGATCACGGGCGGGTGATTGAACCACTGATATTACTTCTTTTTCCATTCTATTACCACGCTTATCAAAATTAATTAGGTATTTATAATAAAACTGAAAGATTTTTATTTTTTTCTATTTATTACACGCTATTGAATAAGACCTCTGTTTCTTGACTAAAACTAATAATCAAGATCTATCGTTTGAAACAGAGATGATATCTTGAAAATCGAATAACGAGTAGAAAACCTACTTAGGGTTTTTAAATAGCTCATCGTTTAATAATCTCTAATTCTGCTAATTTGTTAAGAACTTCGTAGATTTCCATTTTCGTTTTATCAAATTTTCGGGAAATCTCTAACGGAGAATTCTTTCCATTACATTTCAATGCGACAAGGTATTCTAGATCATTTATGATTCCCATTGATCGAATTGATTGTAGGACGTTTTTTATGATAATGAGTTGTGGATATTCTTCTGCTATAGTCCCTCCCATTGTAATTACTTCAATATCTGCGCTAAAGGTTATAAATTTACTTTTATCATCGGTTTTTCGAAAATGATCAATTTCCGCTTTATGCTTTTTCCAGAATTTATTACCAATTTTTATCATCGCTTTTTTAATCTGCTCGATATTATCATCTGCATCTGAGATTGAACATATTAAGATTCGTGAAGGAGTATGATATGATATGGTTATTGTGGAACTTTCTGCCTCAATTATGCGGATTATATCTTCAAGTTTATGTCCTTTAGCCATTGCTGAATGGATATTATCGATGATTTGATTGATCTCGTTAAAGAAGTCGGGGAAGACTTCTTTTTCTATTTGAGTCTTGGGAAATTCCTTTAATGTAGTTTCTAAGAGCAAAA
>WJIN01000358.1 GCA_014730295.1 Promethearchaeota archaeon
CAATACTTCTAATATGTGATTTTGAAAAAGACATTCTAATTGGATTTTCAACATATTTATATATATATTTAACGGTAAAAAGAAAAAAGAAGTTTTTAAGCGAATGAATTCATTTCACTGATAGATTTAATCCTAATTATAAATTATTTAGAATCTCCAAATTAGATTATATTTTTAGAATAGCATCATAATTATTTATTAACTTAGCAATTGATTTATAGTGATTTTTTATATAAATCTATATAAACGTCTTTTTTACCCATATCAGCTATACCATATTCTCGTATCTACGATATGTAATGGTAGTCGTTTTTTTGATAATCGGAATTATGAATATATTAAAATTTCGAGGAAATAATAAATTACGGAAACTCGCAAAAACTTATAATAAAGATGAAGAGATGATTTGAAAGGAAAAACTAAAAGAGCCCTATACCATATTAGGTATGATATATATTTTCCTTGGTTTTGGTATACTCTTTGGGTATATCACGAGATTTTTGTTGATAATTTTAGATCAATTACCCGACAAATTTATTCTTTCTTTTATGAGATTCGTGGAAATTATCCCAGATGATTTTATCAATAGAATGAGAGATTATGATTTGATTGAGCAGCCCCATGAATTCGCAATCTATTATTGCTTTGCCTATTTGTCTTTTTTTGGGTTTGTTATGATGATCTTGGGTTTAAAGTTTATAGTAGAATATAGCTATAAAAGCGATTTTAGCTCGTTCAAGTTGTTTTTCATCGGATTACTGACGTGTATCCTCACAGGATTTACCACTTTCATGCCCTTTCTGATTTAGAATCCTTAAGAAAACTCTTATTAAAAGGAAGATAAATTTCAAATTATATCTATTTGAAATAGGATTCAATAGGTTTTATTATTGTTTCGTTAGTAAATTTGTCATCTTTCATTAACTCTTCAATTAATTCGAGGTTTATAGTGATTTTTTTTCTGTCCTTTACAAAATCCATAATTGACTTTCTTATTTTTTTTCCATCAAGAATTTTCCATTTATCCTCCTCTGAATTTATCTCTTCATTAACTTCTTGGAATTTTGTCTCATATTTATCCCTTATTATTCCACTTACAAAATATTTCTCGCTTATTAAATCTTCAAATAAATTTAGAAATTCCTCCATTGAACTAGTTGAGATTAGCTCCTTTTTTTCCTCTTGCGAAAATCTGAATTTTACTCTATCAATAAAAGTTTTTATCTTGGATTCCCATAGTAATTCATCATTTACAGCATCTGAATGTATTTCTTCTATAAATACTTCAAGTTCTCCTCCACTAAAGAGATCAATGTGATTTTTTTCCAGATATTCCTTCAAAATATCAGGATTTACATATAGATTTTCAATTTCTCTTACTGGAAGTAATAGAATATGATTTCGAATCACTGGATCCCTTATACTGTTATATATCTTTAAGTTTCCTTCATCTTTATCTAATATTACTCTAAATCTAAATCCTCTTTCAATTAAATTTTTCATTATTTCGTGATCAGCATAGAAATGCAATTTAGTTTTTCCGTAAAATGGGATTAATTCAATAGATTTTTCTTGAATTATTCTTTCAAATAATTTTTCAAATAAGCTAATATCTCTTTCCCCCTCAACTAGTAAAAATCCATTATTCATCAAAACATCTGAAGGTCTAACACCAAGATCTCTGAGGACAGGGAGGATTGCTTCATTTTTAATATTATTAACAATGGATTCATCTCCATCTTTCATTATTTGATGAATACTCAATTTTTTTTTATGTTTATTCAAAATAAATGGAGAATGGGTTGTAATGAAGATTTGATGGAATGGTGTGAATCTATAAATTATATCATATAATATTTTCTGTTGTTGTGGGTGGATGAATAACTCTGGTTCTTCAATCAATAATGTAAAATTTTCTTCTAGTTGAAGGAGATGAGTCAAAATAATTAATATCTGATGTATACCTTTCCCAAGATTATTAAAATAACGTTTTTGGTTTAACTCGTTGATAAATGGTTTAGCAATGATTGGAGAAGGAGTTTGGTTTGTATCCATCGCAGCCTCTGACCATAAATCTTTAATCTCAGGATAGAAATCCTTTATAAGAGATTTTAAAATAAGGTGCAAATTTCTTTTCTCATGAATGAATAGTTCTAAAATATCGGGAAAATTCTGTCCATCATTATATATAATTGAATTATGTCTAGCAGAGAAGTTCGATTTTGATTCAAAATTGCGGTGTTCAATTATTTTATGAGTTTTATTAAAAAAATTAATTATTTCATCGTATAGAAACAAAACAAAATCGAATTTTTCTATATCTATTTTTTCAATTAGAGAATTTGATAATTGATTTGCATTGAAAACATGTCCTTTCTCTTTGAGTTCCCATTTAAAGTTTACGATACTATTACAATTTTCATATTGTATCAAATTCCAATTTGATTTATATAGGTTTATGTTATTTCTATGTTCTTCCGATTTAGGATATCTAATTAGATTAATTTGATTTTCTTCAGTAAGGAAACCAAAATAAGATATATATGTATAAAAGTGTTCTCCTCTTTTTTCAAGTTCAAGCTTCAAATCAAGATTTTTAAGAAATTTATAAAATTTGACGGAGATTTCTTCGTTTGAAATGGATAACTGATCAAAATTTAGGAACCTGAGTTTTGAGGTCTTAATTTTTATCAATTCAATTAAATGATTTATATTTTCATCGGAAAACTTGAATTTATATCGTAAATCACAATCTTCATAACTCGCATTCGTATTTATTAAATTTTCATTTATTTCTAGAAATGGTTTAACAGTATCAAGAATTTTAAAAAAATTAGATTTCCCTGAATTGTTAGTCCCTACTATTAAATTGATTTGGAAAAGGTCTTTGAATTCACTTTTTTTAAAACTATATACATTCTCTATTTTTAATTTCTTTAGCATAACATTTCTATCATATTTTCCTTTAAAGAATTTATATCTTATGTGATTTGGAAGGGGATTATTTAAAATATAAAATTCGTCAAATCTCTTCAGTATATCTTCTTCACCCGATATCATAGAGATGTTATTTGAAGTAAAATGTGCTTTTTTTAAAGATTTCAATTGGAATAAGTAATGTGGAATATGACTTATGTGATTATGTATCATATATAATGATTTAAGATTTCCCAACAAGATAATTCTAAGAGGTAATTCTCCTATATTATTGAAATTCAGATTAAGCTCTTCCAATTTTTTTAAATTTGAAATTCTGTCTGGTATTAGTTTGATTTTATTTCCAGCTAAATTTAGTTCTTTTAAATTTTTTAGTTCGAGTATAGGTTTTTTAATTTCTTCCAGATTATTGTAGGATAAATCTAAATATTCTAGGTTGATTAAATTACTTAAATTCGGATGAATCTGATTGATTCTATTTCCAGAAAGATTCAGCTTTCTAATGGAAATTAAGGATGTTAACTTTTCCAAAATAGATGGTAAATGACAACTTCCTATTCCTAGCTCTTTTAAATCTTCAAAAGCTGCAATATCTCCAGATAAAGCTATATTTGGATTTAAGGAAATGTCTAACTTTGTCAATTTTTTTAATTTAAAGAAAGATTGTGGTAATCCTTTTATTTTATTTCCTTTCAAATCGAGAACTTTTAATTCGCGTAAATGCGCAATATCATTCGGTAAACGAGAAAGATCCTGATAAGCTAAATATAGTTCAGTGACATGATTATCTTCCACAATATAGGACAATTCACCCTTTCTTACTAAAATTTCAAAGAATGCGATAACTTGCTTTTCACGTTTTTCAATATTTTGAAAATTCCTATTTCGAAAAATTTTTCCAATAACTCCACGGAGGAACTTATGATAATTATTAATTTCATTTCCATAGAGATATAA
>WJIN01000359.1 GCA_014730295.1 Promethearchaeota archaeon
CTTCCTAAGATGGAGCTCAGAATCTTTTCCCTTTACATTCTCAAAAGACTTATAGATCTCCACCGCCTTATCCCGTGCCGATTGAAGTAGAGCCATCTTGAGCTCGAACCTCTCCTTTGCGTTTTTATAGGTATCCTTATGGAGTTTATTCCTCGAGGTGGGTTTGAACGAGAGATACCACCTTACGCACTCCACATACTGGTCTAAGTCCCTATTAAGGTGCAAGACTTCCCCTTATTCGGGTTGAAAACCTTTCCTATGACCGTGAGTTGTAATGTGGAGTGCATTTGCTGATATCTCTTAATTAGTTATTATATATCAATTCAAATTTTTAAAAGCAAGTAGTCCCTTAAATTAGTAATATATATGCGATTCATCTCACCCCTAAAGGTGTGAGTTTTCTCGTATTTTAAATGATAAAAAAAGACTAAATCAATTAAGTAAATTGAATTTGTTGCTTAGGAAAGAATTATATTTAAATCAAAAAATATTCTTAATATTATTAAAATTTTCTAATCTTGCAAATTTTTTTATTTGCTAATTTTATTATTTAATAAAAGTTAAAGAAAATTTGATTAAATAATTAAAATAAATTATTTAAGTCTATAATATTAAATATTTTCATTAATTTTTCTATCAGAATAAAGGTTAATAATAAATGGTGCGTTTTACAGCAGATCATAAAGTCTATATAAAAATCCTCTATTGGGGGATGGGTGGTTCTGGAAAAACAACTATAGTCGATACCTTATATCGATTAACAAAAGAAAATAAAAAAGATATAGAACCCACAGGAAATTTAACTAAAATTTCGATGGCCAGTGGCTCTACTTTATATTTCGATAGAGGGATATTTCAATCCACAAAGCAGAGGAAGGTTTTTTACCATGTTTACACCGTTGCAGGACAAAATAGGTTTTCTCCCTTAAGAAAAAAAATATTTAAAGGTACCGATGGGGTGATATTCACTGTCGATTCCCAAACTCATTTTTTCGAGGATAATATTGAATCTCTGAAAGAACTAAAAAATGTAACTAGAGGTAAACTTATAAAGGAAATTCCAATGATTGTAATGTTAAATAAACAAGACCTCACGGAAGTGATAGGTGAGGAAGATTTTAAACAAATATTAAAAGATGAAAAACTATGGTATGAACCAGATAATGAGCTATATATTTGGAATCCGATAATATATAAAACATGTGCGCTATGGGATAAAAGAAAAGATATTTATCGTAGTTTTAGTGAATGTGCTCGTAGAACAGTTTTATATCAAATTTATGGAAATGGTGGGGCCCCCGTAGGTGATGATTATTCCCAATTTTCTGAAGATTTAGAAAAATTATAAAGATGATATTATAATCTGTGGTCATCAATTTTATTTTTAAGGATATATTATCTTATTTAGTATTTTTAAAATGGGATTCCCATGGTTATAAAAATTCAATGAAATAATTAGACAAGTTTGACCTATATACCATAGGGATGAAAGATTATAGTTACTTTGAGGATTATTAGAACCCTGTGAATCCCAATTTGTTTTTTTATTATAATAAATAATTTAGGGAACATTGTAAAATTCAATTATTATTTATTTACAAATGACCCTATAAATAAGCAGAATCTTTTTTTTTTATTTTTCAATATTTAATCTATAAAACATAAAATTGTGTACTTAAGATGGGATTGTTTAATAATATAAAAGATAAATTGCCAAAACAATTTTCTATATTTCAATTAATGACTGTTCTTGGAATTGGTGCTCCAAAGGTAAGAGAAGCTAGAAATTTACTAAGACAATTCCACCAACAGGGCTATGTGAAAAGAATAAGTAAAAATATGTATGAAAAGATAGAAGATTAAGCCACAAGATTCAAATTTGGAAATATTGCTTTCATTATTTTTTCAAATGATTCATTGATACCTTCTCCTGTAATAGCTACAGTATTTTGAAACAATAAATCTTCAAATCTATTGATTTTTAAAATGGAAATAAAATCTTCTTTTTTCAACTTTTTGTCTGTTTCTAAATCAGATTTATTAAAAGCTATTAAAATTGGAATTTTATAGATTTCATCTCTGAAAAAGAAGATCAATTCTTCCCAAGAGCGGACATTCCTTTCCATATTATTTTCGTTAGAATCGACAACAAATATTATTCCATCCACTCCTTTCAGAGTTGCGGGTCTTGTGCTAATATAAAAGTCTTGTCCAGTTGCAGAATAAATTAATAATTTTAGACTCCATTCTTTCCCTTCAAATTTTAATACTCCAAAATCAAAAAATAAGGTTCTTCCGAGAGTATTATCGATTGATTTAAGCTCATTATTTTTATCATAATAATTAAATAGATATTTTATGGAAGTCGTTTTACCCGACATTGCAGGACCATAATAAACCAACTTGATTTGAATTTCTTTATTTTTCTGATCAAAAATCATAAGTTATTACCCCCAAAAAGATTGAATTTTCTCTCCTATTAGTGTCAATTTATTGTTTTCAATTAAATTTGATAAATCTTCTCTCCATTCTACCTTTATAAACGATAAAATTCTTTCTATAGGGGCTTCAGTGTAATCAATTGTTTCTAGTAGCGTTCTACTCCCTATTTTTGACTCTAATTGCATTTGATCAATTAGTTTTAGCTTTAGTAAAATAAAAAAAGCTCTTTTTGCCCCCGAGAAGAAGTTTTGAATTTCTTTATACAGAATATTTTTCTTTATTTCCCTTTTTTCCAATTCAAAATCTAATAACGCTTCTTCTAATCCTTTCTCAACTTGTTTCTTCCTCAATTCTTCAGAAAGTACGCGCTTCATTTTATTAATAGATCTCTCAGTATCTTCTGAAATTTTTTGAAAAATATTTTCTTCTATGCTAAGATTAATGGTTTTTTTATCTATTCCTTCCTCATACATTTCAACTTTCTCATATTTTAACAATATATCAATATGTTTTTTTATTCTCCGATTTATAGTTCCTTGAAATGATTTTAGGTCTTTTTTTGAAGTAGATCTTTTAATCCCTATAACCATAGAATCATAGTTATCAAAATCGTTTAATAAATGATTAGAAACATTGGTTGGACATCTAACCTGAACTCTAGAGCAGTTATAATCGTTATATTCATTAAATATGAGTTCTTCATACTCTTGGTTAGATATAAAATCTGTATAATAAACCAATTCCTTTCTAAATTTAATTAAATCAGTTAATTCATTTACTAATTCATTAATTTTTTCACTTTCTTCCCCAAGAATAAAAATTGGGATTCTATTTAGAAGTGCATATAGAATGAGAGCCCTTTTATCTTTTCCAAGCTCATCAAGTAATTTAAAGATATCCATTTTCAGCTTCCTTTATTTAATTACCAATTCTCCGATAATATTTTTTAGATCAAATATCTTTTCCTTTTGTTTTGTTGATGCATTGGAAATTAATGAATTTAGCTTATTTAGAAATTGAGGCAAGAATAATCTTATTAAACCTAACTTTTGACGAGATTTACCAACTTCGGAACAGAAAACGGCATTATTTATCTCATAAATAAAATGAAAACTATTTGTACAATCTAATAGAATGTTTTCTGCCGTCATCTTTTTAAGAACCCATGCACATCTGTTTGCAGTCTGATATAATGAATAACTCATTGCTGAGATATTATCAATTTCATTTGGATTATCGAATGGTTTTTTAAGAAATTTATTCAATATAAATCCCCCTTCTAAGGATACTAAAGCATATTTCATATCTAGAATTGTATGTGAAAAGTTATTCAATACTTTACTAAATTCCCACGATAATTCTTCGGAAATGTCTAATGAAAATGATGATAATTTAGCAATCTCTTCATTTTCTTTTTTGATACTGAAGCTTTCTAGTATTTGCTTAATCTTAGTATTCTCAAATTCTATTAGAGGTGGTTTAAATGATTCACACGATGTTATTAGAGTAGTTTTTATATTTTTTAGGCAAGCACTCGTTTGCAAAAAAATTCCCCCTAAATTCACATTTGGTTGAGCAGTGATTGCTATGAAAAATTCATGATCATCTTCAATAATCCCTTGTTTTTCTAATATTTTATTTAAAGAACTATGAATTGGATTATTTAATGGAGCAATTAGTATTTTTGCTTTCTTACCCTCGATTAAGATATATTTAAGATCATCTGGATGAAGAGTAATACCGATATTGAATATAGCACTCGCAGCAGAACACACGTTAAAAATCTCATCCTTCGAAAACCACACTCCTGCTGATTGAATTGGATTCCCATCCCTTTGGGTTAAAACCGCGTTTTCGACTCCCTTTAGCTGTTTTATTTGATCCAAATGTATTTTTATTTTTTCTTTTAGATTCATTAGCATCAGTTTTTTTTTAAGATGTATCCTCTTATTGCATCTGATCTTTATAAACTCCAAGTTTATTTTTGAGAGCAGTCTTTTGGACATAACAAAAAAATTTATAATCAATCAATATATTATTATAATTGTAATAAATCGCATCTTTCCGGTGTTAAGCTTGGATTACGGTACATCTACCGTTAGATGATGAGTCTGTTCAAAGATGCGAGAGAAAAAATGTGGCTGTAGCTATTTGGGCTATAGCTGAAGAATGAACCATTCTCCCATATATATGAATCTTCGATTCC
>WJIN01000360.1 GCA_014730295.1 Promethearchaeota archaeon
GAATGAAATTAATTATTATAAATATAAAAATGACAGAATGTTATATTTTTTTAAAGATTCAAACGGGCTTTGTAGAGGATGCTGTGTTAAAATTAAAAGAAATGGAGGAAGTGTCAGAAGCAAATGTAGTTACTGGATCAATTGACGCCATCGTAAAAGTACAAGGAGACGATATTCAAATGATTTCAAATGTAATACTTAAACGAATTCACCGTATCGATGGAATCGAGAGAACCTCAACACATTTTATAGTACCGCTGTAAAGCTTCTTAATCGAATTTAAATATCAAAGTAAAAAAGCTAAAATAATAAATTTGCTGATTTAATCTATACATTATTAAATTTAGTTAATATCACCATCTACTTTTTTCTCTTCCTTTATTAGATTATATTTTTACTATCAAAAACCTTTTTTGCAAAAATATAAATAGAAAAAGAACCATATTATAAACTACGATTTTAATTCTATCTAATGAAAATGTGGAGAATAATAATTGAATAAAAAAATCAAAATAAAAGTTGTATTATTTAACCTAATATTGATACTATTTATACTTGTTCCTATAAATATCGGAATACACCCTAGTCTTTCAAATACCAATGTTTTTGAAGAAAATAAAATTTCTGCTTATAACACTATCAAAACCCAACATATCAATAGAATGAAAACATCTATAATTCAATCCTCAGATACTGATCAATCGGGGTTTAATGTAGCGGGTATTGGAGATTTTAATAACGATTCATACGATGATATCGCAATTGGAGTTCCTTATAATGATGAGGCAGGCACAGATGCCGGACAAGTCTATTTATTTTTTGGAAAATCAACAGGATGGAAAAGAGATATTTATCTTTCTAACGCAGATGCTTCCTTTATCGGAGAGGCTGCGGGTGATAAAGCTGGGTTTTCAGTGGCAGGAGCGGGAGTTGTAAATAATGACGGATTTGATGATATTATAATTGGAGCCCCGGGAAATGATGAGGGAATAATGAATACCGATGCCGGACAAGTGTATATAATTTTTGGAGATACATCTGGATGGGGACATGATATTTCACTTTCAAATGCTAATGTTTCTTTTTGGGGTGAGAAAGCAAATACATTTTCAGGAAACGCTGTTGCTGGAGTTGGAGATGTGAATAATGATACATATGATGATATTCTTATTGGAGCATATTTTTACTATATTGGCGGGGCAGATGATGATACAGGGAAATCTTATTTAATTTTTGGGAATTCAACAGAAGAATTTTCAATAGACATGAGTCTTTCTGCTGATATTGATGCCTCCTTTATCGGTGAGGCAGAAGAAGATGAATTAGGTTTTGCTGTTGCGGGAGCGGGAGATGTGAATAATGATGATTATGATGATATTCTGATTAGTGCCCCTTATAATTCTGAAGGAGGAACCTTGGCAGGTAAGACTTATTTATTTTTCGGAAATACCACCACTTCATGGGGGAAGAATATTAATGCTTCTCAAGCGAATGTTTCCTTTATTGGTGAAGCCGCCGGAGATCAATCGGGATTTTCTGTTGCGGGAGCGGGAGATGTGAATAATGATACATATGATGATATATTAATTTCTGCTAATAATAATAATGAAACTGGAGTTGTTGCAGGACAAGTATATATTGTTTTCGGAAATAGTATTAACAATTGGGAGAATAGTATTAGTTTATCAGATGCAAATGCTTCTTTTATCGGAGAGGCAGCTAATGATTGTGCTGCATGGTCAGTTGCGGGAGCAAATCTAAATAACGATGAATATAGTGATATTATAATTGGTGTATCTCTTAATGATGAGAGTGGGGTTAATGCGGGACAAACCTATGTCTTTTTTGGAAATAATTCCAATTGGTCAAACGATATATCTCTTTCCAAAGCAAATATTTCTTTCACTGGAGAGAAAGCCGGAGATTATGCAGGCTGGAGTGTTGCAAACGCTGGTGATGTCAATAACGATACATATGACGATCTTCTCATCGGAGCGCCATGGAATGATGAAGGGGGAGATAGAAGAGGCCAAACCTATCTAATTCTCGGAAGAGCATCAGGATTATCAAATGATACTCCTTTAGGATCAGCGGACGCTTCCTTTAGATATTTATCAGCAATAAATTCTATCCCTTTTCCTCCTTTAATTATTCCCGAAGAAACGATTGAAATCCCAGGATTTCCTCTAATATGCATAGTTTCAATATTCCTTCTGTCAACACTGACGACCATAGTAATGATATTATCTAAAGAACGAAATTAATCTTTATAATTCAAAATTATGATAAATATAAATTGAAGTACCAATTTTTTTTCTTAATATTTATGTTGTAAATAATAACTGAGTTAATTCTGATTTTTTTAAAATTTGAAGTGTTTTCAAAGATTGGCTAAAAGATTAAAATAAGAAATAATAGAAAAAAAGAGATAAAAAAGTGTTATGTTTTTTCTAACTCCATTGCTTTAATTGCTTTCGCACTTCTAAATGGAATATCTTTCACAGAGGTGCCTGCGCAATAATTAAACTTCTCTTGAAATTGCTCATTAAGCGATTGAAATATTTCCGAAAGAGGTAAATTCATCGGGCAAATCGAAGCACATTTTCCGCATTGCACACATCTATCAGCTACATGTGCAATTCGAGTTAATTGGTATGAAATATTATCAATATTCTTGTCTTTTCGTTTTTGTTGCAAAATACAATCTACGCAATAACATACGGGACATGCCCTTATACACATGCCGCACATCGTACATTTTGCCAATTGCTCTATCTTTTCTTCTTTTGATAATTGTTTCCATTTTTCAAGTTCTTCAATGCGTTTCTCTTCCGCAGCTTTGATGAGTTCGTTTAATTTCTCTTCATGAGCTTTTTTCACATCATCAGGAAGATCCTTCAGCGTAATTCCAGACTCTCCCAAAAATTCTGCTCCTTGTTCCGAATAGACTTTCAAAATAACATTATCAGAATCGATGGGAACACCTATATCACTCACCGAAATATCTGCAATTATTGGGGTTTTGCGCGAACATCGGGTGCAATTGTCAGAAGGGTCCATATTAAATTCTTTAGTAGTTCCATCCTCATAAAGGAAAAGTAATCCTTCATCTATTACTTTTTCCTTAATTATCTTAGAGGTATCAATATCTTTCGCCTTTTTTAATCCTCTAGATACATTTAGCATCAAACCCTTCTCTTCAAGTGCGATTATAAAGAGATTGTCTAAATTAACTTGTCTAATTTTTGCCAATTCTATTAATGCCCGAGTATCACATGGTCTTGTTATAAGTCCGATTTTCTCTTTCTTCGCGCCCTCTGCTTTCGTATGAAGGTATTTTGAGGCTGAATCTGTGCGCGAATATCCATAAGCTATTAAATTTGATAAGGGAAATTTTTCTATTTCTTCAGCTTTCGTCCATACTTTTGGAGATAGAGAAAATCTATCTTCTTCTCCAGTTTTTCTACTTACTTTTGTTTCTGCGCCAATGATTTTATCCACAATTCCCTTTTCCAATAATTTCTTTAATAACTCGGGAAAATCTTTTTCTTTTACTATGTATTGTGCTTTTATTTCCATTTCCGTCCAACTCAATTTATAAAGTTAGAAGTTTTTGTGAGATTTATTTAAATCCTTGATGGTAAAACTTGTCATATAACTATATTCTTACATTTTTAATTTATATGCTTTTGAATGGCGCAAACCATTTCTTCAATGAGATTCTCATTTTTATAACCTCATATCATCAGGAAACATATTTTAATCTTCTAGGAGCCTTTTGATAACGGATTTTTTCCTAGTTTTTCAATTTGATCGTGAAATTCAGTGGCAATTTCCTTAAATTTTTGCCCTTCCGCCGAACTACAAAATTCCATGCGAATCCTTGCGGGGTCAATTCCGATCGATTCTATTACTTCTTTTAAGTATTCCACTAATCTATAGGCATAATAGTTCCCATCTTCATAATCACATTCTTCGGGATATCATCCAACTATTAAGACTCCATCTGACCCTCTACCGAAAGCTCTCATGACCAAGTCTGGACCTACGCGCCCGGTGCATGGAACCAGTACTGTACGAAGAGATACTGGATACTGCGCTCGTATCGTACCCGCCATATCCGCTCCTCCGTATCCTCACTTTCGACATAAAAAAGCTACAATCTTGATATTATTTTCCATATTTTTAACCTCTTTAATCTGTTGTTGGTAAGATTTCGTCTAAATATGCCGTAAATTGATTGTCTTTATAATGTTTTAATTCGATTGCTTTAGATGGACATTGTGCTTCACATATTCCGCATCCTCGACAGCTAATGAGATCTACTTCAATTAAACCATCTTCATTTACAGAAATTGCTTCATAAGGACATGCTTCGATGCATTTATAACACTTCGCACAGCGTTCATC
>WJIN01000040.1 GCA_014730295.1 Promethearchaeota archaeon
AAAAACTTTTGAAGTATTTGACCCTACCGTTGATGCGATTCATAGAAATCTTCGACCGAAGATCTCTTTAGTTGGATTTTCCGGAGTTGGAAAAACAACAATCACGCGATTAATTAAAGCAGAAGAGATCCCTATGCAGCATATTCCAACTATTACAGGTGATATTGCCACTATAAAGATAGGGAAGCTCCATTTTCACCTCTGGGATTTTGCCGGACAGGAACAATTCAGTTATTTGTGGTCTAATTTTATTAAAGGGAGTGATGCTGTCCTACTAATTACCGACTCTACACTTGAAAATGTTGAGAAGAGCAAGTTTTTCTTGGAATTGATTAAGGAACAAGCTCCAGATGCTCATTCTGCGGTTATCGCGAACAAACAAGATCTAGAACAGGCCTTAAAGCCCGATAAAATAGAAGATATTTTGGGTCTTAAAGCCTATTCGATGATAGCTATAGACCCCGATAATAGGGATAAAATGATAAAGATCATAGCTGATGTATTAGAAATGAATACTCAAATATCCCCGTTATTAAAGCCCTTACTCGAACGAGATGAAAAGATGAGGGCGGCCCAGAAAGCCTTAGAAAATGCTGATTTTGCCAAGGCCGCAGACTTATTCGAAGAAATTAGCGATCTGTGCCTGGATTTGGGAGATGATTCACTCAGTCAAGAATTTTATAAAAAATCTAGAAAGATTAAAGCTCAACTAAGTGGCTTAAAGGGAGAAAAAAAAGAGAAGCCAAAAGAAGAAGTGGAAGAGGGCGAGACAGAAGCAAAACCAAAAGAAATAGAGAAAGAAGTTGTGAAAAAAGAAGAGATTATAGAACCAGAAATGGCTGAACCTAAAGAAACAGAAAAATCGGATGGAACAATTGAAAAAGAAACTGAAAAACCTTCAATTCCAAAAGTTAAACCCCTTCCGACTCAGAATGAAGCTGAAGCTCAAACAGATCATGAGGAAACTATATCAAAATCAGAAGAGAAAGTTGAAGTAAAAGCAGAAACTACGGCATCAACAGCACAATCAACGCCTTCCACCAGTGATTTAGGCTTGAAACTAAATCCTGAAGACTTTATGATTAAACAAAAACCAAAGAAAGTTGGATCTGTACCTAAGGATGCAAAAAAGAAATTAAGAACTTCGGCATACGGTCATGTTATTAATCCTCAACGATCGGAAGCAAGTACCACTAAAAAACCAAAAAAACCTCCAGAAGTTGAAAAACTTCCCGAAGAGAAGAAAACTGAAATACCAGCAAAATCCCAACCAAAAGCAGAACCAGAGCCAGTAAAACCTTCCGTGTCTGAACCAATCTCAGAACCCCCTAAACAAGCAGAACCTTCCTCCGCTAGCACCCCAGAAATGCAAAAATCCGTTTCCACTGAAACCTCGCAACAGCAAAAGGAAGATTTGAAAAAAGAGTTAATGGATCTGAAAATAAAAAAGGCCCGAATTTCAAAGATGGCCTTGGATTTTGAAATGCAAGAACTCTCGGGAGAAATTACCGCAGAAGAATTACAGGAAAAAAAGTCGAGATTGGACGCGCTTGAAAAAAATATACAAGACCAAATAAAAGAATTAGAAGCAATTCTTAATGGATGAACACAGACCAATATAATGCTAAAGAATATCTATTAAATATTTATCTGGTACACCAACTTCACCAATTTTTATTCCTTTTTTACCACCATGATAATCCGAACCCCCAGATTTAACTAAATTATACTCATTAGCAATCTGTCTATAAAAATTTGGTAGGACATCTTGGGCCCATTGTGCGTTTTCCGTCCCCACATATGGTCGATTATTATTGTAGGGATATTCTATTTCAATTCCTTCTATTCCCGCATCTATACAAAACTCTACAAACTTCCTTCTGTCAGATACCTCATAAATTCCTGGATGAGCTAAAATAGGGATTCCGCGTGCTTTCTTAATTACTTCAATTGATTGTTCAAGAGTGACCTCAAATTTGCGATCCACATAGGCTTTTCCTCCGAGACTTATCATCTTAAAAAGCTGGTCCTTTGTTTTTCCTTCGATTTTTTCGGGGTTATTTTTGATAAGTACTTCTATAATGTGGGGGCGACCAATAGTTTTAGATTTCGCTACAGCTTTTACTTCATCAAAACTAATATCATAGCCCAATTCATTTTCTAATCGTTCGCAAATCTTCCTCTTTTGCTGAATTCTTCCTTCTCTTTGCTTTTTCAAAATTTCAATTAATTGATGTGAATTATGATTTATATTTAATCCTACTATATGGACATCTCGAATTTCACGCTCAGGTTCATGTTTTATAGAAAATTCTATCCCTGGAATACATATGATCTTTTTATTTTCCCCAAAAGCTAAAAAATCTTGAATCCCATCAATCGTATCATGGTCAGTGAGAGCGATGGCTTTCAATCCTAAAGTATTGGCTTTTTCAATTAATTCTTGTGGTGTGTCTAATCCGTCAGACTCAGTTGAATGCAGATGAAGGTCAATCATATTGATATTTATAATTTTAAATAGTTATTTCAATTTAACGAGGGTTTTTTCACTCCCTTTTCTCTTGTTTTGGTCTTTTTTGGACTCGTGAACAAATAGCTTATCCCTCTTGTATAGGGGCGGTTTTCATTCCCTCCAAAAATTTTTCTTGAAAAATCTTTAAAGAACATAAACCATATTGGATATGAGATAAAAATAATTATGCCGATCCAATCTAATGCTCTCGTCTTGAAATTAATACTCCAATCTATACCAAGTAAGTGAAACGAATTCCACATAAAATCTCGTCCATTTTCTATGGAAACCCAAGGAATATCGTTGAGAATAGGAAAAACAAAATCGAAAACACCGATATAGATAAATACATCGACCAATAAAAACCCAAAATTGATGATTAGAGTAAAATAAGAAATCCAAGCAAGTTTTCCTCTGGCCAACCCGTATTTGCGATACCAGTAATGTGAAAGAAATCCAAACACAGCAATAAGAATTAAAGAGGAAACAAAGCCCATCAGAAGATTTCACCTCCTTTCATCGGAGTTTTATAATTTGATTCACTAATTAAAGGGGTTTTCGGCTCCGTATTTACGAATTCTGGCAGTCGCTCTGTAAATTTTGGTAACCATCCATGAGTTTTATACCATGTAATGGTTTCATATATACCCTTCCTAAAGTCGTTGTAGTGAAATTTGAAGCCTAAATCCTTTAATTTTTCATTAGAAAAATAATATTGATGAGTCAAATAACCCACCATTGGTAGATCAAACTTCGGTCGGATTCCCAATTTATTTGCTTTCTTTTCCTTTCTCTTTGCAAGAAAATAAGTAAATTTGCTGAGTAGTCTAAAGAAAAACCATGGCATCGGAATTACCGAAAACGTTATTCCCAATTCATTATAGACAAATTCTAAAAAATGTTCTTGGAGAGGGGAGTCATTAATCACATTATAACATTCTCCGATAGCCTCCTCATTTTGCGATACGAATAGAGCAGCTCTGACTAAATCTTTTACGTGAATCATGGGCATCATTAATTTTCGTTTCTTTGGGAAGATTTTTGCTAAAATTGAATGTCCCATAATATAAATGGTATAGAAAATGTGAAACATACCATAAGTTTGGTATGGACCATAAATAGGGGCAGGTCGGAGGATGGTATATTGAAAATTGGGTTCTTGTTCCGCGTTCTCAAAAATTAATTGTTCTTGCTCTACTTTTGTTTGAGAATAATTATTGGGAGGATCATAGGGCGCAGTTTCGTCTGCGGGATAAATAAAACCGTGCTGATCTGGGTGATATTTCGGTTCGCCATAAACTCCACAGGTGGACCAATGGATAAACCGAGGGATCTCAGTTCCAGTCTTATCCGAATACTCTAAAATAATATCTAATAAATTTTTGAGCCCATCATAATTAACCATATGCAAGAGTTCATAGGAGGCGCCATAATCATATAATGAGGCGGGATGGAAGATAACATCGTAATTTATTCTATCTCCTTCAAAAAGTTTTTCAGAAAATAGATTTCGCAGCGACTCCTTATCAGTGAGATTGGAAGGAATAAATGTTACATTTTCGAGTTCTCTATAATCTAAAATTTCATTTTCTATATCAAATATTCTTTCCTTTGTCATTACCTCACTCCTTTCTTTCTTTTCTAAATCCGTCGCAACAACTTTCCATCCGTTTTGTACGAGTTCTTCAATCAAAAACGAACCAGTATGGCCAAAAGCACCATCTACTAATGCATATTTCATATATGAACAACGACCTTGAGCTAATTTTTAATTATTGGGATAAATAATTATGTGTGTAAATAAATTAACGAAATTAAATTTTTAGTTTAGTCGTTCTATGGGGATAAAAAGATGACATGATTTTAAAAAATGAGATAATTCATTTTGGTAAAGGTAAATTTAAAAGTTTTCGTAGCCATTTGGGTAATAAAAACCCGGTATAAAAGCAGAATACTGAGATTATGAGTATTATTCTGATTAAAATGATAAAGATCGGTCCCAACTCGATTATTGAATCTGCAATAGCCGCTATACCGAAAAACGTGAACCCAATGAACAATAACCTCCCTTTCCAAAGCATATCTCTCTCTTCAATTTTAGTAGACATATATGCAAAATGCAATCCAGTAAATACTGCGGTGATTACGACAATAGCTAAATACACTAATACAAACCCTTTATAATCTATATCAATGGGATTTACATCCATATATATTACTCCCAATAATTCATACACCGGAGCTCCAGGAGCGAAATAGAGGAAGTAAAACAAATATATCTCAAAAATAAGAGAGAAGATTCCGAAAATTAGCAATACTTTTTTTCGATCTTGTGGACGAATCGTCGTCATATAAACATCTAACCACGCGATAATTGCTATAGGGATTGCAATTGTCCCGATTAATATATAAAAAGATTGATCTAAAAATGATTGGGTAATTAACCAAATAAAATATCCAAATCCACTGGGATACCACGGAGAGAATGTGAATAGTACCGCTAAGAAAAATGAAAAAAGCAGACGTTCCTTGGTTTTGATGGCCCTATATAACACAATAGAGACCATTATAAGATTAATAGACACAGCAAGTAAAGCAGTAACACCCGAAACTTGAAAAGTAATATTGTTATAGAAAAGCATAAATTTTTTCTTAATTTCCTTTTTAAAATTGAAATAATGGTTTGATGTAAGGATCTTTCTTCTTATTCTATTTAAAGCTTCTTCACATTATTTATTAGAAAATTGCCTAGTTGAGAAGAAATAAAAATTTAAGAAATCCAACATTTTAAGGATAGATAATATGACAGTTGTCGTGATGAAATTCGGAGGAAGCTGTTTAAAAGATGCGGAGGCATTTGAAAAAATTGTTGAGATCACGAAAATCTACAAGAATGCGAAAAAGGTTTATGTTGCTTCGGCATTTCAAGGAATCACAGATATGCTTTTAAACACCGCCAAAAGTGTAAATGATGATAAGGATATAAACCGAAATATTACGCTTATTGAGAAAAAGCACTTAGATATTATCGAAGAAATTTTTCAACAAGACACCGACCATTATGATAGATGTAAGGAATGGCTGGATGCGAGATTAAGTGAATTAGAAGATGGATTATCGGATATCGAAGAATTCGGGCTGGAACCTTATTATCGAGATTATGTGTCGAGTTTCGGTGAGCGTCTTTCTACGTTTATTCTTAATCAATATTTACAAAGCAAAGGATTTGAATCGGTGTTTATCTCTGCAAATAATCTGATTATTACCGATGACAAATTTAATAACGCATATCCTCATTATGATTTAACTAATGCTCGCGTAAAAAGACAAATTATTCCACTCATAGAAAATCCAAAGAAAGACACGATATTTTGTATCACCGGATTCATTGGCAGAAACAAAATTGGTTACATAACTACCCTTGGAAGAGGTGGCTCTGATTATACCGCAACAATTATAGCCAGATCGATTTATGATATCGGTTCAGATAAAGACATAAGAGTTATTTTATGGAAAGACGTAGATGGTCTATTGGCAATAAATCCGAAATATGTTCCAGAATCTATCCTCATCCGCAATCTCGATTATGAAGAGGCAAAACAAATAGCCAATTTCGGTGCGAAGGTTCTCCATCCAAAATGTTTAGAAGCAATTGAAAAACGCAACATTCCTCTTGAGATACGTAATTTTGACAATCCATTAGAGAAAGAAAACTATACCACGATTTCAGAAATTACAAACAAACAGCAAATCAAGGGAATCTCTACAATAGAAGATGCAACAATCATTACTATTACTTCGGGAAGTATGGTGGATGTCCCAGGTGTGTTGGCAAAAATATTCCAAATCATGGGCAAAAATAATATCAGCGTGTCGTTTGTAGCACAGAGTTCTTCCGAAATAAGTACTTCCTTTGTCGTAAAGGGAAACGACGGAGAAAAAGCCATAGAGGCGCTTAAAAAGGAAAATTTCTTTTCCGAGTTCTATGAGATAACGTGGGAGAAAGTTTCCATAATCAATATTACAGGATTGAAAATTTTAGACAATACCACAAAAGCGGAAATATTTAGTGCGCTGGCAAAGAAAAATGTGAATGTAAAAGCTATTTCCCAAAGTAAAGATGAGTTTAATTTGTCACTGGTTGTCGATCGAGACCATCTCTTAGACGGGATAACGATAATCCACGAAGATTTATGCGCCGATTTTGAAACGTTTAAATGTATAGATTAAAATTCTATTTGATCAAAATCTTCTTTTTATATTTTTGATCGTAGGACTTATAGATAAGATAGAAATAGGTTAACATAAGCTATTTCCGAATTTTTTTCATTTTTCTTAGAAATTCCGATTAGGGAATCATCTCGGGAGGCGGGACTTTCAAGCAAAATCCACATTTCCCAAACGATTTAATTGTTTGATCCCAGCAATGCTTATGATATACGCGATCACAGGAAGGACAAGCAATATGACACGCATCTTCATCGGACCCTGCAATTTTAAGAGAGCATGTGGGACAGTCAATCTGATGACAAATCACGCACGCGACTACGGAAACTTCGAAAATCTTCTTGGATATGAGATTAAATAAGTCCACGAGATAACTGTAAGGAGTCCATTCATCAAAAAAATCATCAAAAGAGGCGTGTAAGTCCTCTTTACTCTTTTCATGGGTCTCCAAGTCAAATTCATTAATAACCGAGACTTTTGGAATACTCATCGGATAATCCCTGGGTAATTCGATTTTGAATTCAAAGGTTAAGTCCTCCGTTTTCATTTTCCCTTTCATATCTACTCGAAGAGTGTCAGTTAAGGCATCATAGGATATATTTTGGTAATGTTGCTTGAGTAATTCAAGTTCAAAATTAATACGAGAATTCTTATCTACTAACCATGCTAATTCTCTTATCACATCTATCGGCTCAGATTCCTTGGGCACCCAGTTTTGGATAGAAGATAACTCTTTAACGGGTCTATTTAGAATTTCTCGTAATTCAGCAGAGATGTCAATCGAAGGAGGATTGGGATATGGTTCCAAATCAATGTGTATCACATATTCATCGAAACCATATGTGAGGAGATGGACCTTTATCCGAGTTAATGAACTGGGATCGGGTTCAAATTGAAATTCTTGGGAAATATTTCGTAATTGCTCTTCAACCGTCTTCAAACTGAATAATTTTGTTTCAAGTTCATGAAGAATATCTATAATATGAGGGTTTTTAGTATTGTCCCAAGATGTTAAGGTTTGTAAATTGGTATATGGATCTCCGATTATGGCTTTGACCTCGTTAGGAAATATTATATTTGGTTTCTGGGGATAATTGGAGAAGTCTATATCAATAAGAAAGGTTCTGGTTAAGGTGATTGTAAGATATACTATTATATGTGTTGGTTTATCTCCTTTTTCGTCGTATGCATATTCTTGCTGAATAAGAGCTAACTCAGTGGTACCTTCAAGACTTTCTGAATCAGTATCTATGAATAATTCCTCGGGGGAAGTGACCGCATTTTCGGGTATGATAAATTCATGTTCTCCATAATCTTGTGGCTGAGGTTGTGGTTGTGGGTGTGGGTGTGATTGAGGTTGTGTTGGAGATTCCGATGGTCCCGTGGGTTCATTATAAAACAACTCATCTCCTGTAGGAGTAAATGTGGATGATTCTATCTCCTCTTCGGGGGGATATTTATTGAGATCGGGCGTAATATATTCCTCAATTTCCTCTTCGTTTTTATCCTCCATGTGTATAGGAGGATTTAATTTATTCTGAATCTTTATGTAGAGCTCATCCAACACACTTAGCACACTGCTTTCAGGAGACCATTGTTCAAGTCCCTCAAGATTCGGTTCGCTCAATAAATTAAGAATGTCATCATCATATATGAGATGTGGAGGAATTTGAGGAAACTGTTCTGGAAATTTAATCTCTAACTCGTATTTTTGATCATTTGTTTTATGGATGTATCCATACAAATGAGATATGTTGCCCGAAACCATCCAGAAGGAATATTTCGATGCTATTTGTTGCGCTTCCTTTAAAACTCTCTGTCTGTCCATTCGCTCAGCCTTATGAGAATAATTATTTTAAGCTCTAATAAAAGAATGAAAATGCAATCTTAAAAATTTTTATTTATTAAAAAGCGGGAATTCTCCCATTATATCGGTCTATAATAAACTAATCCTTAAAAGCAGTAATAAAATAAGAATGAAAGATGGAGAAACTAAAACAAGTCATCCATTTATAATATTTGAATAACTAGGAAGAAGGAAAAATGATTTAGCCTTGTGTCCTGGATTCGATAATCCGTCTTGTTAATTCGGTAAACGCGTCATCAACGTTTTCTCCTGTCTTGGCTGAAGTTTCAATATAAATACTGCCCTCGTTCTCCGCAAAACTTCTTGCTTCGTTTTGATCAATAACTCTCCCTACATCCTCCAACAAATCTGCTTTATTTCCAATCAGTATAAAGGGAATATCTTCTCCAGCAAATTGTCGTATCTCCGTAAGCCATTTTCTCGTTTCATTGTAGGTTTGTTCACGCGTGAGGTCGAATACTAATAATGCTCCTGCCGCTCCCTTATAAAATGTACTTCTGATAAACTCAAATCGTTGCTGGCCCCCAATATCCCATATTGATAACGTGGCGATCTCCCCAGGCTTGAATTCGACATCTTTCGTTAAGATGTCAACGCCAACAGTGAGCTTATAATTCTGTTGAAATCTGTTTTTGATAAACCGCTGGACTAAGCTGGTTTTTCCAACCGCTGCGGCGCCCGTTAATAGGACTTTCAATTTGAAACTTGACATTCAATCACTTTTTTCAATTTCAATATTATATTAAATTAATATAGTAAATCCTATTTAATTATTTATTTACTTTAAATATGAATAAATTTAGGTTTTTTATATTTTTGCTAAAACCAAATTTAGTATAATGTATGAATTAATACTGGTTATAATAATTTATTTATT
>WJIN01000361.1 GCA_014730295.1 Promethearchaeota archaeon
ATAATAAGCTTATCCGGGGAATACCTAACTCTCAAAATAGAAGAGAAATACCATAATAAAAAAACTATGGCATTTGATAATTTAGTTGGTAAATTAAAATTAAATATTCGCATCTTACAATAGAGACAACTTTTACCTCTTAATTATTAAGTTGATAAATATTATGGAAAATTTTTGGATCTTACCAAAAATTTATTTAGAAAATAGAATAATTTAATTTTATAATCAAAACCAATAATTTTTGATATATCCGATGGGTAAAAGATTAGGAAGCGTGGATTTTTTTCGTGGGTTTTGTATGTTTCTGATGTTTTTAGGACATTTAAGTATATGGTGGATGGATCCAATCGCATTTCGGATACAAGAATTGACTTTATGGATACCACTCGAACCATTCGCCAAGGGTGGGGGATTTATTTTAATATCTGGAACAAGTTTAGCTCTATCATTCTCAAAACAGAAAATTGATTATCGAGATCCTAATAAAACAAATATTAGAATAATTCGAAATACTTCCTATATCCGGGGATTTTTGTTATTTTTAGTCGCTTTAGCGATGAATTTTGGATTGCTTTTCAATAATCCAGATGGTAAGATATATGATTGGTGGATATTATTTACATTATCTATCTGCTTAATCTTAAGTTGGCCCTTAATGAGATTATCTCTAAATCTAAGGATTGTATTGGGAATTTCACTTTTAATCTTTAATTACTTCTTTTATCAGATTTTAATAACAAATTTAGATATTCCGTTGATTCCCGAAATACTAGAATTTATTTACCCTTCTGACGCCAGACAGAATCCTATATTATTATTCTTTCCATTTTTCTTATTTGGAACTGTATTAGGAACTCATCTTTCTGAAAAGGGAATCGGGGATAATTGGAGTTTTGATGAGTTTTTTAAAAAAATAGTTTTACCCTTTACAATTCCATCTATCATGGCTATATTATTCGGTGTTTTATTTGAATTTCCAAATTTTTTAATCACCAATAGCTTCTCCTATATTATATATGCTTTAGGATTAAACACAATGATTATAACAATTTTATTGACTTTGGAAAAAACAAAAACTTTTAATTTTAAATCGAAGTATAATCCTCTGTTTTATTTTTCGTTCTATTCTTTAACCTTTTATCTAATGCATTATTCTTTTATGATATTCGGTGAAATTATGTTCTTAGACTATTTTTCATTTTGGATAGTATTTTTCATAATGTTGTTATTAGTAACAGTTTTCTTTAAAATTATGTTTAGAACAATAGGACTATTATTTTCTCTAAAGTATTTTTTGAGTATAACCGGAGAATATCTCTCTCTTAAGATTGAAGAATCATTTTATAATAGAGATATAAACGCCACAGAAAGTTTTATCAAAAAATTAAAAATAACTATTTCCCCGAAAAAATAAATCTCCTTATAATTTTTATTCCCTGCTTATTATAGTATCTCTGCCTCTTTTGAATAATTACCATATAGATTAGCAATATTTTAATTTGATAAAAATCTATCTCAAATATTAATTGCTTTTTTATAGGAATTTTTATGGGGAAAAGAATTGGTAGTATTGATTTATTTAGGGGTTTATGTATTTTTATTATGTTTTTATCTCACCTTGGAATTTGGTGGATATCGAGCGAGGAATACCAAGTCTTTTTTATGTACGTATGGCAACCAATCGGACGACCTATTGCTAAGGGCTCGGGATTTATTCTGATCTCTGGCGTAAGTGTTGCTCTTTCATACTCGAAAAATATAGTAGATGATCATAATTTTTTTGAAGAAAAAAAAAGAATCTGGAGGAATAAATCATATATTAGAGCTATAGTGTTATTTATAATAGCAATTTTAGTCAATTTATTAATAATGTCATTTGATCCAAATGCTAAAATTTATGATTGGTGGATTTTAGTGACTTTATCAATATGTCTTTTTTGCACCTGGGAATTGATGAAATTATCTATAAAATCCCGTATAGTTTTTGGAATTGGATGGATTGGACTAAATCACTTTATCAATATGCTTTTTTATAATTATAGGAATCTTTCTATCTTTTCTGATTTTTTAATGGAGTTTTTTTATCCAATTGATCCAGGTCAAAATTCTATACTTGTATTTTTCCCATTTTTTATTTTTGGAACAGTTTTAGGATCAATCTTATCTAATATTGATTTTGATAGAACTGATAATATGCGTGAATTTTTTAAATCTTTCACACTGCCTTTAATTTTGGCCTCTTTTAGCGCTATAATACTTGGAGTTACATTCCAATTTCCAAATTACATAATAGCAAATACGACTTCATTTGTAATTTTTGCTTTGGGTCTCGATTCATTAATTCTATGTTTGCTTATTACTCTCGAAAAAAAAACTCAAATTAATTTTAATCCTAAATCAAGCCCCTTTTATTATTATTCTTATTATTCTTTGACATTATTTGCATTTCATTATATCTTTTTTCCATTTTCTTTTATATGGGCGTTGGATTTCATAACATTTTGGTATGTTCTCTTTATTGCTCTGGTACCATTTACCCTATTTCTCGTTTCCATGTATAAGAAGGTGGCGGGTTTGTTTTCGATTAAGTATGTGGTCACTGTGGTAAGTGAATTTATCGCAATGAAAATAGATGAGATATCTTTTCAATCAGAAGAACCTAAAGCGTTTAAAAATCTTATCTCTAAACTTAAAATAAATTTAGCTAACAAAATTTGAAAATTACTAAGGATTCCAATATATATTTTAGAAAACTATCATTATTGCCGGTTTCTGTTATTCCTCTTTTCTTTAAGATTAAGAATCTATAATTCGGATATGGCTCTTTTCTATATAAATTAATCTTTGTTCTTGATGGGGTAACAAAATAGATTTAAAAAACTATCTTTTTTATAGAGTGTAATAGTATTAGATAATAAAGAAGGGTACAAAAAAATATGAACATTACTAATCCGCATAACATTGGATTTCGCCCTCTATTAAACTCTCACCGAGTTTAATTCTCTCCCTCTTTCTATTTCATATTGCGGTGTGATGTTCGCCCTTTTCTACTTTTTCTTTCCCATTAAAATAGTTTTATTTATATTACTTATTATTAAACCCAAAAGAATACTTTTATATGAATGAGTGTCTTAGAATTTTCCAAAAATATTCAAATTTTTAAACCAATAGAATAATTGAATATAATTCACTATTCATCTTTTTTCAAGATAACAACTCAAGAATTTTTAGTTTTAATCCATCTTGCCCAGCAATTACTTTTTCAATCTGTGTAAGTTCTTTTATCTTAGCGACTTGACTAGGAACAAAATTCTTTTGTGAAATTGGGCTGTCCATATACGCACCAAAGTGATTTAATATAAGTGTTTTTGGTGGAGGGGTGATTTTATTTAATTCTGGTAAGACCTGATCAGTTGAGAGATGGCGACGACAAATGACGGAATCTGGACGTAAAAGATTGAGGATTAATATATCTACCCCATTGAATTGCTGACCAAATCCCTCAAACACAGTAGTATCACTACTATATGCGATTGAATACTCATCTAAGTCAAAAATTATTCCAAATCCCTCAACATCGGCATGGATTATTTTTGTACCGACGAGCTTAAGATCTTTAAGCTTAATCGTTTCTTTGGGATTTAAAATATAAACTCGTTCAAGCATATTTAAATGATATTGCGAAAGGTTTTTGACGACTTCTTTTGTGGAAATTAGCATTCCCTTCTTATAGTAATGATGATTCCTATCATGGAGGACTTTTCTGGATCCTTCAATCATAACAGCTAAATCATTATAATGATCCAGATGAAAATGCGTAACAATAAATAATTCTGTTTTTGTTGGGTCTTCTTTATATTGATTAATACGGACAATAGCACCCGGACCCGGATCGATATGAGTTTGTATTCCCCCTATTTTTAATAAAATTCCCCCAGTTGCTCTATATTGTGTCCTAATATGGTGTCTTCCGCCTCCTGAACCAAGAATAACTATTTCATCATTCATTAGAATAAATTTTGTTGATTTAATTAGG
>WJIN01000362.1 GCA_014730295.1 Promethearchaeota archaeon
AGTGGGTTCTTTCTTTCGTGTCATCTCTTTTGACTTAATTGCACTTTTTAATCTCCTCTCAATTAGTATAGAGGAACTTATATATTTAAAAGCAGGTAGTCCCTTCAATTAGTAAAACATACTCTGCGAAATTGATCCTCCACCTAAAGGAAGAGGATTTCTTTCGCAATTTGTTAAATTTATAATTTAAGCATAGAATAGACAAAATAGTTATAAATTCCTTATAATTTGGCTTCTTTGCTATTTATTCATTACGATAACATATAATTCTTTCATTTTACATACATTATCTGTTATGGAATCTAAAATGGAAAAATCTGATGATGAGTGGCGAAAAGAATTGAGTGATGATGAGTTCCAAGTACTCCGTAAAAAGGGAACAGAGCCAGCATTTACTGGGAAATATTTAGATCATAAGGATGATGGGATCTATAAATGTGCGGGATGTGGAAATCCGCTTTTTAGTTCAGAAACAAAATTCCATTCCGGGACTGGGTGGCCAAGTTTTTATGAACCCATTGATGAGGAGAATGTTGAAAAGAAGGAAGATTTAACCCATGGTATGCGTAGGACCGAAATTCTTTGTAGTAAGTGCCAAGGACACCTCGGACATGTTTTCGATGATGGACCTAAACCCACTGGTAAGCGCTATTGTATCAATTCTATTTCGCTGGATTTTGAAAAGAAAGACTAGTTTTTTTATTTCTTATTTTTTAGCAGAATTAGTCCGCTGTCTATTCATCTTGATAGATTCAATATTTATCTCAAATCTAATATTTTTATTAGTTCAAAAGCCAAGAAGGTAAATAGAAATTTAGGACTCCTTTTTTTATCACATATAGCTCTCAAAATTGAATTTTATACGATTAAGATTGAAAACTTGAAAAATTAAGTTTAAAATTTTTAAATGAACCAATCATTTCACTTACCATATACATTTTTTAATAGATTGGCGATTATTTTAGTTTAAAATGCAGTTTTAACTCTAAAAATATTTAATAAAAATAATAAAGAATCAAAAATGATCCCAAAAATAATATTAACAGGTGCCTTTGGAAATGTAGGACAAAGAACCCTGAAGGAGCTTCTTACTCAAGATTATGACGTAACTTGCTTTGACCTTAAAAATGAACATAATGTAGATACCCATGAGAAATTATTAGAGGGGTTAGAATTCGAAACTATCTGGGGAGATTTAACCAATCCAGGAGAAGTGAACAAAGCGGTTAAAGGATGTGATTGTATCATCCATCTTGCAGCTATAATTCCCCCCTTAAGTGAGTCTAAGCCCGAATTAGCCAAAAAAGTAAATATTGAAGGGACTCGAAATCTTATAAACGCCGCGAAAACATTATCAGAAAAACCTAGATTCATAATGGCAAGTTCGATAAGCGTGTTTGGACCTACTATGCATTTAGAACCTCCGGTGACGTTAGATTATCCTTTGAATCCTTCCAATACGTATTCGAACACCAAAGTAGAGGCCGAAAAAATTGTGAGAGAGAGCGGTCTTGATTGGCTAATATTACGGCTCTCGGCTGTATCGGTCGAAGAAATCCAATTAGAATTCGATCCCATCCTTTACGAAATCCCTCTTGAACAACGTATCGAATTTGTTGCCTCAAGAGATTGTGGAATTGCATTTACCAATGCGGTTAGTCTTGAGGAAACGGGGAAGATCTTTCTAATTGGGGGTGGTGAAGGATGTCAAGTTCTCGAACGAGAATATTTGGAAAAGTTTTTCGATGCGTTTGGATTACCAATGCTCCCAGATAAAGCTTTTAAACAACCTACGGAAAAAGATGAGTGGTATAACATAGATTGGATTGAGACTACAGAATCTCAAAAAATACTCAATTTTCAAAATGAAACCTTTGATGAATATATCGCGAGAATGAAGAAAAAATTCCGTTGGCAAAGATTGGGCATAAAAATGATCTCTCCCTTAGTCAAGAGAACGTTAGTGAAAAAATCCCCCTATACATGATTCTAAAGTAATTTTTTTCATTTTTTTTTCTATCTTCAAAATCCTTAGCTGTCAATGAATTATATTTATTTAATACGGTCTGACGTTTGTCTAACTCTTGCTCATGAGTTTTCAGAACTTTATTTGAATTCAATTCAGTTCTAATGCAATCCTTCTATGAGCGAGGTTTTCTCATCTACTGAGATATAATTTGTCAACTTCAGAAAAATTTTTGAGAGACATAAATAATTTAAGATTCTGAAAAATTGATTTTATGATAATATTTTGAGGAAGTTATGTTTATTAAACCCCCCTCTTCTTATGGAGAACGATTTTTTTAGATTTTTTAATATTCTTTCACCTCATCATTAAGAAATAGAATCATTTTGAAAATATGTGTCTAGTTCTTATCCATTTTCTTTCCCAATTGATAATACTCCTCATCCTCAAATAAGTTTTAATTTAGATTTTTCATATTTTTTCATATAACTATTTCCAGAACCTTATTTTCTAAACTTTTTTTAGTCACAGTAAAAATTTTTAAATATTGTTCAATCTAATTATTATTGATTATCACTCTTTGACTCACTTTTGACAGTTGAGTATACTATGAGAAAAGATATTGACGATATTGACCGCGATATAATTCGCATCTTGCAAGATAATGCCCGGACGTCCTATAGGGAAATCCAAGACAAGTTAGGTATTTCCATCGGAACGATTCATAATCGAATCGCCAAATTAAAGGACAAAGACATCATCGAAGGTTATACAATCCGTCTAAATAATACCAAATTGGGTTATAAGCTTACTTTTCTCATCCGGATGCAGATTAATGGAAAGCATACTGAAGAGATTTTGAGCGAGATACGCGATAGACCCGAAGTGTGTTCTATCTTTCATACTACTGGAGAACAATCGGCCGCACTTATCTGTAGATTCAAAGAATCTGATGATGTGCACAAATTTATACGAGAACTTAACGAGAAAGAATATATCACACGAACAGTCTCCAATATGGTGCTTAAAGAGTATAAGAATACCGCATTCGTACAAATCTAATCGGAAATAAATCAGAACAGTTTTAAGTCCTATTGTGTAATATTTTTAACAACTTACAATGCAGTATATCCATAATTAAATAACCAATTGTATTCTTCTTCAAATTGAATCATACAGCGAATAAAGGTCCTATCATAGATTTGGGAAGTTATAGCATTAAGATGGGGCAGGCAAGCTTTAAAACTCCCGAAATCTCGATTAGGGCCCTGTTTGGAGGCTCTGAGGATTCAAATGAAACCATTTTTGGAGATGTTGTCCTTCAGGAACATTATATCCCTGAACCCCCGATAGAGTATAAATGGGATATCATTCAGATGAAATGGGATAAGTTAGTCAAACAATTCACAAATATTTTCGAAGGAGAACTAAAGATCTCCTGAAATAAGCGGGATGTGTCTTCTCTCATCTTTTTCAATGGGATGTTACAGCCCACAGAATAAGTAAAACGCTGGTATGACCTATTTCTTTGTACATTTAAGTTTAGGGAAGTGGCTGTAATCGAAGTTACAGAACGTGTTTTTTTCCACGCCAAAACGGATGTAGCTCTAGTGGAGGATATTGGCTACAAATCAACTCGGCTCGCGCCGTATTATATGGGCTATAAGATGTCTCACGCAGTATTGTCAGAACTTCTTGGAGGTAGGGAAGTTCAAAAATTTGATGACATTACAATTTTGATTAACCCTTATAGATTGCACTGAAAACTGTCTCCTTCTCCGCTCTCCGAACTGATTATCAAAACAATAGAATACTGTGATGAAGATTTACACGAAAATTTATATGAAAATATCATTCTTACTGGATGGAATGCGTACATACCGGATTTAGCGAATATTCTTAAGAAGGATGTAAAAAAATCTAGGCCACATCAGTCAATTCACATATTTTCTCCCATCAATGAATATTATAATTGGTACTGTGCCTCTGAAATTGCTCGACAAGCACTTAAAAATCCCAGATTGATTAGTTTTGTATCCCCGCAAGAATTTGAAGAGAATCCAAATACGATTTATTATCCAAGGATTATGAGAGAATCCTTTTGAAAATTGCAGCCTTAAATTAATAACGAGTGTTTAAGAAAGAAATAGATAAATATATGTTTTTTTCAATAAAGCATACCCTTAAACGCTTAGTCTCTATTATAGATATTATGAAAGAAATAAAAAATATAATTGATAATTTGGGAAATGATTCGTTGGAAAATAATATTGGTCTTGCGGGCGTTGCGGTCTTATCCGACTCGAGGGAATTAATTCACCAAACCAGTAATTGGGATTTAAATAATTTACAAACAGCAATAGCGAGTATTATCGAAGGGGATTCTTCATTTATATTAAATGATACCGAATTTAGTATTGTGGAGAAAACAACAGAAGGAATTATCGCAACTAATCCTAACGGAAAAGGCTATGTATTGTTTGTCCCCTTCCAAGGTGGAGTACTATTTTCTTATGCTATGCCTCACGCAGATCCCAAACAGGGACTGGAATTTCTTAAAAAATATGCTAAGGAATTAGATGGGAAAGTTTAATTTTACCGACTAGACGATACGGGCAACAAGATAGATGTTAATCATCTAATCAAATCAAATTTCAAAAATCTGATTCTCTTGCTACAGCTAATAATAAGAAAAAAATTAGTTCTCAAGATTTATATAAAAATGATCTCCATATCAAAAAATTTTTTATATCCCTAGAATTATATTTCAATATTACAGTAAACTTAACAAAATTTCAAAAAAGTGATACAATATGTCAAATGTTCCAATAATCGTTCTTAGAGAAGGAACTGAAACGAAGAGAGATAGAGAAGCACGCACACAGAATATTCGAGCAATGATGGCGATTACCGAAGCCGTAAAGAGTACGATGGGTCCAAAAGGTATGGATAAAATGTTGGTGGACTCCTTAGGTGATGTGACTATTACCAATGACGGTGCGGAAATTCTCGACCAATTAGATATTGAGAATGTCGCTGCCATCATGATGGTAAATCTAGCGAAATCCGTCGATAAGGAAGTGGGTGATGGTACCACCTCTGCCGTCATTTTCTGCGCAAAACTATTAGAAAATGCGCTTGAACTAATTGAGCAAGATATCCATCCTAAACCAATTACACAAGGATATAAATTAGCCGCAGACAAGTCCGTAGAGATTTTAAACGAAATCAAAGAAACTATTTCTCCGGATGATGAGAAAGTACTTTTAGGAGCGGCAATTACATCAATGAATTCCAAGGATATTGCAGCCGTGAAGGAATATTTCGCAAAGCTCGCCTTAAAAGCAGTTCGGAGCGTCGCTGAACGAAATAATGAGGGTCCTTTATTTGATCAAATTGACAACATCAAAATCATAAAAGCACCCGGTAAATCTCTCCAAGATTCTGAATTAATCGATGGGGTATATATTGATAAAGACAAAGTAAGCTCAAACATGCCCGACACCTTAACGGATGTAAAGATTGCGGTCATTCGAAAGAAACTGGAAATCCACAAAGGAGAATACGACTCACAGATCCAAATTAAAAATCCCGAAGATATCCAAAAATTCTTAGACCAAGAAAAGAAAACCTTACAAGGCTATTTAGAATACTTTAAAGCGCTGGATGTCAATATGGTGGTAAATTCCCAATCAATCTCTGATAAGTTTGGCGCCATGCTCGGAAGAGAGGGGATTGCTGCCATTAAGAGCTTAGGTGATAAAGATATCGAAGCCGTACTGAATGCGACTGGTGCTATCATGATCGACGACTTGAAAGATCTAACCGCAGAGAGCCTCGGATATGCGAAAAAGGTAAAATTTGAAAAAATCGGAGATTCTGATTACACTTTATTCTCTGGATGTGAAAATCCACGATCCGTTGCAATTCTTTTGAAAGGTGGTCTTGAAAAGATTTTAAATACTGCAGAAATCGCGTTACATGATGTTATCAGCATTCTAGCGAAAATTATCGATACGAAAACTGTGGTCGCTGGTGGCGGGGCGGGATGGCTTGAGATTGCCAAGCGCTTACGTGCATACGCAAACGAAATCGGTGGAAAAGAACAGCTTGCAGTTCAAGCGTTTGCTACAGCTTTAGAAGAAATCCCACGCACATTAATTCGAAACGCGGGATTAGACGAGATCGAGCGCATGACCGAACTTCGTGCTGCCCATAAAACACCTGAAGATAAATGGGTGGGTATAGACACGATTACAGATACCATTCAAAACAATTATGAACACGGAATCGTAGAGCCCTCAGTACTCATCAAACATATCGTCGAATCAGGAAGCGAATTAGCTCGATTGATCCTCAGGGTCGATAGAATCATCAACGCAAAAGGATCGAAAGAATCCGAATAATTCTTTATTTTTTTAGTTTTTTTATTTCTCATATCTTACTTTTGTTGATTATACTTTTTTTTAAAAGCTCTCGATTATATATTTTTATTAAGACCATTCTCAAAAGATCTTATTGATGGATCGTAAATATATAGAATTTATAAATTCTAAGCCTAATGAAATTAAAAAATTGGTAATGAGAAACTCGATAGCGTACGTTCCATTTGGCGCGCTAGAGTGGCATGGAAAACATAATGTAGTGGGGGTCGACAGCATAAAAGCGTCATACATTTGTAAAAAATGCATAGAAATCACTGGAGGAGTTCTCTTCCCTTGCATAAATTATGGCGCATTTGATACAATGAGGTTTCCTTTTACTTTGCACTTTAAAAAGCGCCGATTGAAAAAGATAACCAAAAAGATAGCTAACCAATTATACGAGATGGGTTTTCAGATAATAATCTTTCTTACGGGGCATTATCCTAGATCTCAAATAAACTCTTTAAAGAAAGTATCTCAAAAAATCTCGAAAAAATATCAAGACTGTTTCGCATTAGGGATCCCCGAATATTATCTGGTGCCGGACTTAGATTATTTTGGGGATCACGCCGCCGAGTGGGAAACTTCCATAATGCTCGCAATTGATGAGAGTTTGGTAGATTTAAATAATTTACCCACCAATCTCTCTTTTTCGGAACGAGCTCAAGGGCACGGAATTTTAGGAAAAGATCCACACATCTATGCATCCAAGGAGAAGGGTGAAAAAATTCTTACCCAGATCATTCGGAGATTAACTACTGCGGTTCTGGAAGTACAGAATACAGACTCTATTCAGCCATTTGATGATATTTATTCGAATTTTGAAAAAATCAAAAGCCAGCATAAATCCATAAAAGAGATTTTTAGGATATATGGAGTTGAAAATAAAAAGCAAGGATTTGAATATCTGAAATGGTTGATTTTTAGGAGAAAAAAATATAATCCAAAATAAAATTTTGAGGAAAATCGATGAAAAAAATATTTATTTATTCCTTTCTTTGGGATGGGTTTTCTTAGTTAATCCTTCTAATACAAATTCTATTAGATAATTCAATATCTGCGGAAAATATTCTATTCCCACTTCTTCTTTATGGGTTTCCATAACAATTATGGAGGTAAAAATTGCCATAATCATTTCCGCATCAATATCGGCTCTCATTTTCCCTTCCGCTTGCCAATCTTTGACAATCTCAATAAAATGTTCATAAAGAAAGTCCAACTGTTCCAAATTCTTCTCATCACGATATTGTTGCTCTATTTTAGCAAATATTTCTTTATTATACCATTCCCTAAGTATCGGATTTTCTTTCATACCTTCATAGTTTCGATACATCAATTCTTTAATAACCGACTGCGGATCCGCATCAAGGTTTACATTTTCCATGATCCTTTCTTTTAGTTTCTTATTTTCTTCGAGGAAAATTTCCATAAATAACGCGCTCTTTGAATCAAAGTATATATAAAACGTGCCCGCTGCCATTTCCGCCATCTCCGTTATTTCAGACACTTTGGTATCCTTATAACTTTTAGAACTAAATAGCTCTTTTCCGCACTTCCATAATGCTTTCCTTTTATCATCCATCGTATGGTCACTATCCTAATATTTCCTCCTTATATTTTTTATTGATTCTGAGCAATCCGTTGTCCTAAAAAATCTCCGAAAGCACCTACACATTTCTTTAATAAACCTATATCTGTCTCATAGTAGTAATCTGATTCGAACCACCCGTTTTCTTTATAGTATTGATAATCTCGGAATTCGGGGGCCAAAACCTCAACAAGATGTCTCGAAACTCGAAACCTAAATAATCTCCCCGAACTGGGTGATGGAGTGGAATCCGTCTTCAACTTTTTATAGAACCGCTTTGCAGCCTTTCCAATTTCTTTTTCTAATTTTTTTTCCTGTTTTTCGGTCATCGGATCCAGCGTTTTTACACAAACTCCTTTAACTACATTGAATCCAAAGTTTTTACCCATGGATTCTAAATATTTGCGTATTTTTTTCCCTCCCAGAAATCCCTGCACCACTAACGCTGTAAAGGTTTTTCCAAAAAAATAAGGTCGGTGGTAAAGATATGAAAATCTATCGAGAAAGTTTTTCATCCGAGCAGATACTTGGAATGAATAATTGGGGGATGCAAGGATAACTCCATCCGCTTGGTCCATTTTTTTAAAGAGAGGGTTTCGATCATCCTTTAGGGGGCAATATTCCTCCCCCTTATTGAAGCAAGTAAGACATCCATTACAGAATTCAAGATGACATTTACTCAAAAATACATATTCAAAATCAACTTCTTCAAGAGTTTTTAAAGTCTTTTCAAACTCCTGCACCGCGCGATATGTAGCCTTCTTCCGCGCACTTCCTAAAATTGCGATTACTTTTTTCATTTTTTTCATCACATTTTTCTAGTTATTATAATCATTAAATGGAATGAATGAATATAAATCTATTCATTCACCAGATTTCTAATCTTTAACTAGATTGAGAAAAAACACACTTTTTGTAATGAATAAGCCGATTAACAAAAATAGGAAAAAAAAAATTTCTAAGCCATATTTCTATTTCTGGGCGGTAAAGAGGACAAATCCTCCCTTTTCCTCGACATTAATTAAGGTGAGGTTACTCTCCTTTAACAAATCTTCCCAATATTTTGATGGTTTAAACACAAAACAAAAAATCCCCATATATCCAAGTAATTGAGCGGAATGACTATTCCACTCCCCGATGTAAATAGTTCCCGAAGGCTTTAATACCCGATAAATCTCTTTTATTGCTTTCTTCTGATCTTCTTTGTTATGAATTTCATGCAATACAGAGGACACATTTACTATATCGAAGAATTCATCCTCAAAGGGAATCTCAGTGGCATTTCCATATTGAAAAGTAGTTTTTTCTTTCACACCTTCAAGTTGGGCATTTTTACGGACCCTCTCCAAATCATTTCCACTGATTGCCATCTTATTGTATATATCTATACCATAAAGATGTCCACCATTCTCAAGCGCTTTAACAATCTTCATCGCAGTTCGCCCCGTTCCACATCCGATATCTAATATTACGGGTGCCTCTAATCGTTTCATTGCATGAAATGAATCTGTAATATCATCATCCTTTCGATCAAGTATTACATTCATTGCCGCCATGCCCAATCCAGGCCATAAAAATAGGACAATGATGAAAATACCCGCAAATATAAAAACTAATTGAAGTAAACCTGTTAAAACTATTCCTATGCAAATGCCAATTATACCTACTAGACCAATTATAGAAAACCCAACAATTAAATCCTTTACAAACCATCCATACTCTGGTTTTTTATTATTCTTTGAAATATTACACACCTCAAATTTGCAATTTTATGTGACTATAACAGATCAACATATATAAAGTCTTCTATGTCGACAACAGATCGACACATAATCTTAAATACACTCTAACATTTTAAAGATATAGGGATGATAACTAAAAAGGAACAAGAGTTCATTCAAGCCTTCCAAGAGACGGGATTGAATGAAAGTGAATCAAAGGTGTATTATCGTCTTATAAAGGAAGGATCCAAGGGAGCTATTGTTAAAGACCTCAATAAAGAATTTCCCGATTTGGCAAGAACTACGATTTATTCAATCATTCGAAAACTTGAAGAATATGGTTATATTAAAGAAGCGGGTACATCTTCTCGTTCTAAAGGTGCGACCCTTTTTGCCGCGATCAATCCAGTCAAGTTTTTTCGCAAAATAATATCGCGAAAAGAAGAAGAACTAGAAAAAATAAACGATTTAAGCATACTGTATTCAGATAGGCTTGAGCATATTTATAATGAAGGTATCTCTTATACATTAAAAGATACAGATTCTCGTCTCTATCCATATATAGAACCGCTCTTGAAGAAAGAGTGGAAATTAACCTCCTATATTGAAGAGAGAAAAACTTCTACGATAAATTATGACTTTTTTGAACTTACTTTGCAATCACCATTACAAAATTTCTATAGTGATGTGGGGCTCATTCTCTTTCTATTTGATTACAATGTAGAAAAGGATGAAGTGACCCTTAACTTTTTTAGAAATATGATCCAGCGAAAAGCTAAAGAGGAATTAATATATAAAATAGATATAACAGACATTGATTCAGTGCCGATTGAAATAGAGTTATTTGAACGTAATTTTCAAGGATATGAACTTAAAGCAGAATTTGAGGAATTAGCAAAATCAGATATGTTTGAGGAAAATCTCAAAAACATGAATCAAACTCCTCAAGTCGAGAGTAAGGGTAGTGTTACTCTTGGTTTATCACTAATGATCCCAAGTGAGAGAAAAATATTTGTTCTTTGGGGAGAGTCCCAGGAAAGGTTTAAAGACATAATAAAAATAATTTTAGAAAGAGAAAAAAGATAGAAGATACACTACATTTTCTGGTTAATTTGATTTAAGGTTCAAGAATAGAAAATTAACTTACAAATTGGCTAATCCATAACCAGATTCTAATTTCTCTTTTAAATCATTAATAAAGCGGGTAGCCGGAGCCACATCCACCACATCATGATTAAAAAGCGCGGTAAGTATTAAATATTCCCTAATTTCAATTTTATCATCTACTATACCTGGCTTTTTGGTAATTCTACCTATCGCGAACGCCAGTGGATGCGATGTGGTGGGAATGGGCCAACCGTAAAAAAGTTCCCGAATTTTGATCGGGCAAATGTTTTTTCTTAATGTAAATCTATCTGAAATAAGAAATTAGCTATAGTAGATAAGTAAAATGTTAGATGAAACAATAATAACAAAAGTAATAATACAATCGTATACTACAGATTTAATTGATAATTTGCATTCTGATGTGATTATTGCCGGAGCAGGTCCCGCAGGATTAGTCGCCTCAAAATTCTTGGCTGAAGCGGGTCTAAAGACTGTTCTTTTTGAACGGAGACTTTCGATTGGTGGTGGGATGTTAGGTGGGGGAATGATGTTTAATAAAATTGTCGTCCAAAGTGAGGCAAAGAGAATTCTTGACATGTATAATATTAAATTACAAGAGATCGAAAAAAATTATTATGTGGCAGACGCGATTGAATCTGTTGGAAAGCTAACTGCTGGAGCTATCGACGCGGGGGCTAAAATCTTTAACCTAATTTCTGTAGAAGATGTGAAAATTGATGAAGACTTTAGAATCACTGGAGCAGTTATTAATTGGACTGCCGTGGAGATGGCAAACCTTCATGTGGATCCTATGACCTTCGAAAGCAAATGTCTAATTGATGCAACAGGACATGATTTAGAAGTGGTTAGCGTAGCCCTAAACAAAATCCCAAATTCAAAATTAAATACTCCCACGGGGCAAATAATGGGAGAATTATCAATGAATGCCGAAATCGGAGAAAGAATCCTTCTTGAAACCACCAAAGAGGTATATCCGGGATTATATGTCGCTGGTATGGCAGCAAATGCATGTTCTGGAGGTCAACGTATGGGTCCGATATTCGGAGGTATGCTACTTTCTGGAGAAAAAGTAGCTAATCTCATCATTGATAGGCTCACTTCATAAGATAAATAAATTAAAATCTTTAATTTTATATCGATTAACTAGATCCTTTTCTTAAACCGAACCTAAACCCTATTTTCTGAAAAATGACGACAGGAGTATACTTTCACGAGCTCTTTAGCGAAAAAGTATGGCATATTATCAATGATAAATTTCAAAACTTTCCCGAAGTAATGAAAAAAGAATTGGATCTTCCAAATGTGGGACTATTCACCCCTAAGAAAGTGGATGATGCTTTATTGCTCAAAGTGCATACTAAACGATTCGTGGATAACTTAAAAAAGCAATGGTATTCTGATGGCGCATTCTACACTGTGGGTGGTTGTGTAGAAGCAGCCGAGAAAATCATGGATGGAGAATTAAAAAATGCATTGGTATTCGGAGTCGCGGCAGGACATCATGCGGAAAGAGATTCTGCGTGGGGAGGTACCTATGCCTCTGTATCGGGACCAGTTATTATGAAGTTAAAGGAGAAAAATCCTGATTTTAGAATCACAATCTTAGACACTGATTCACATCATGGCAATGGCACACGCGATGTAGTCACAGGACATCGAGATGTACTGCATGTCTGCTTTTGCTCTTCTAACCGCATCGAAGATGGAGGAACAAAGATCTGTGTTGATTCTGGATTCAAAACGACTGATGATGCCTATTTAAACTTAGTGAAAAAAGAATTTATCGGACGATTAGCCGAATTCCAACCTGACATAATTCTCCATCTTTTAGGACATGATACCGCCTCAGGAGATTATGGAAGTCGAGGATTATCACAACAATTTTTTCCTAAATTGGTTGAAATGGTCAAGAAATCTTCTGAAGTGTGTCAAGGGAGATATCTTATTAATACTCACGGTGGAGCATCGGTTTCGATCTGCGAATTTGTGTATACTCAAACCATTAAAATCCTTGCAAATCATTAAATCCAATTGAATAGAGCCCAAATATACAGATTTTACATTATTTTGCTTTCAATAAACTTATATTGGGAAAAAGATATTTATGTAACTTTAGTCTAAATATTAAATGAGTCTTTTTTGAAACAAAATATATCAATAATATAATAGAACAGATTGATGTTGTATGGCAATATTAGGCATCGATTATGATAAATGCATAGATTGTGGAGAGTGTATAAAAGATTGTCCTGCCTTTCTGTATCGTGAAGAGGAAGATGGCAAAGCAATATTTCACGATCCTAAAAATCGATGTATTTTATGCGGTCATTGCATTTCTGTGTGTCCGACAGATGCGATAATTCATGAAAAAATGGGTGAAACCGAAACATTCGAGGGAATCGATAACCCTGAGAGCCTCCTCTCCTATGAAGATCTGTATAACTTCCAGAGATCCCTAAGAGTGATCAGGCAATATAAGAAAGATAAAGTCCCTGAAGAATTGATTGAAAAAGTATTAAATGCAATGCAGTATGCTCCAACGGGCGCAAATATCAGAGCAGAGAATTTTATCGTGATTTCAGATTCCGAAAAGCTGGAAGAAATCTCAAAAAAATTCAGAGAAACTATGGAAGGTGATAAGATGCTCAACGCACAATTTGCGGGTGTATGGCAAAGACTCGAAAAGATTGGAAAAAATTTATTCTTTAACGCACCACATCTCATCGTGGTACACACACAAATGCCAATGAAAATGAATTTTATTAATATTGGCAATATTATTACATATGGCAGGCTGGCAGCTCATTCGTTTGGTTTAGGTACATGCTATCACGGTTGGACACAATTAGCTCTCGGTGTTGATCCAAGCTTAAAAAAATTAATTCGCGCTTCTGGACCCATTGCTTGCGGACTCACTTTAGGTTATCCTGATGTAACTTACCATAGAGTTCCTCCACGTGCACCAAAACGAGTAAGAAGGATATAATATTTTTTCTCTTCTCTTTTTTGTTTGAAAGACCTTCTTGTTATTTACTTCAGTTTAGTTCCACAATTGGGGCAATATTTATATCTATTTGTTATCATTTTAGAGCAATTTGGACAGAGAAAAAACTTGGTCTCCTTGACCTCCTCATCCATGCCGAAATCTGTTTCTCCAACCGAAGTCTCCTTTAGGGGATCCTCCGCTTGGACGATTTCAGGTGTTTTTTCACTCTCAATTGTCTGCTGATATTCGTGTAAATCCAATCCTTCAATCTGGATATTACCCTGAGCCATAATTTTTCCATACCGAACTTTATTAATATAATCCCTGTCTAATTTTAACAAATTATAGCAATTATGGCATCGGAAAACATTCAAAATTCCAATATTTGAATTATCTGCCCATTGAGCTAAACAAGATCGATGCGCAATTATATCACACTCAGGACACTGAACTAAATCAGTTTTGTCAGTTTCAAAACAAATCGAACATGTTTCTTTCTTTGGAGCGTCTAGAACGTCGTCTGCTAAATTTATGTAAAATGCTTGGTTTGTTTTTGAGATAATTTTTTTTTCCTTATCGTAAAATGTTTCTTCTGGAATCTCTCGCTTTAACGCCAGAACCTCCAGAATCGATTCTAAATCTCTCAGATCATTTATTTCATGAACATTTCCATAACATCTCGTAGCAAGTTCCATAAGTTTCTTATCTTCTCCCGGATCGTCAGTATCAATTCTCACGATATCTATATAAAAAGGCATATTCTTTACCATGTCAATTAGATTATCAAGTACCGGAATATATTTCTCTGGTATCTTCAACGTTCCTGAATCGGTCAGAATAATCAGCCGAAATGCTTTTTGAGATATACGCTTATACACCTCAATTATAAAAGTAATCGCAACAAATATCCCGCTCGCAATATTAGCGGGTTCGATAGTCGGTTCCAGAGATTTTAAGGCCATTAAAATATTTTCTGGATTCAAAGTAAAATCATTGAGATAATTAGGACCATATCCTTGAAATAGAATAACATTAAATCTATCACTCGAATCATTTTCTCTCTTTATTTTCATGAAATCTTCAAGCGCGGTATACACTATTTTCATATCCGTTATCTCGGGAGTTAAGGCATTAAATATAAGTGTATCTTCGGACAGAGTTGTCATTTTGCAAATCCTACAATAATTTTTTTCAATCCTTGTATAATTAATTAATATTCAATGATACTAATATACTCTCTAATTATTAATATCTAATCGCTATATAATCGGAAATAATACTGGGTTTTTTTAATATGTTTTTACCATAAGGTAAATTATTTAAGCCAATTAGTAGATTTTCTTGCTTAAACCAAACTTCCGTGGTAATAATAATGCTTAAACGAGAATTAAAATCGATATTGTTAGATCCCTATTAATTCGATCAATGTTAAGGAAAATCATTACTATATCTGGATATAATGGATGAAGGGTTTAACTCTTCTTAAGAAGGAAGCTTTCGTAAAAACGACGAAACTAAAATGCATAACGACCTTTAACTATAATTGATTCCTTTATAAAGCCAATATTCTTTTTTCGATCTCTAAATAGATCAATCCCACTATTTAATTCACTCCATTTCCATTAAATTAATAAAAAATATAACCTTCTTTCTCTTAGTTAGTATGGGTTATTTTAAGAAATTGTTACTTTCCAATTCAAGATTGAAGATTTATAAAACATTAAGAGGATGCATGAAAAAACCGTGCATCATCTATGTTCCCTTCTTCTGAAATAGTGTATGTAATTATTTTCCATAGTTAACCTCGCGGTATAAAGATAGTCGATGAATAGAACTTTTTTACCCGGTTTTTTATGAGAAATTGCCCATAGATTAGAAGTATACAATAAGTTTATGATTATTATGATAAATCAATCAAATAAGATGATGACCGGAACGGTCAAATGGTACAGTGAAGAAAAAGGATATGGATTTATATCATCAGAAACCATTGATGAAGATGTATTTTTACATCATTCTGCTATTCAAAATAATGATGATATTCGATTTTTTGCGGGTGATCGTGTTACGTTCAAAGTAAAAAAACAAAAAAAGGGACTTGCTGCAAAAGAAGCAGAAAGACTGAAAAAAAAAAGTATTGAACCGGTTAATAAAGTTAGAAATGAAATAACATTAAGAGATCTTGCAAAAACTAATTCCAAAGGAGTGCCGTCCAAACCAGAAAGAAGTAGAAACATCAATCTCTCCTTTGCAGAACTCGACCTTATTCCTGAATTATTAGATGCACTCCGTGATGTTGGTTATGTTGAACCTACCCCAATACAAGCAAAAGCTATCCCTCCCGTTTTAGAAGGACGAGACTTATTGGGGTGTGCTCAGACGGGAACCGGCAAGACTGCCGCATTTGCACTTCCTATATTGCAACGGCTCAAAAAACCTATTCAATCCAGAACAAATAGTGGAAATAAAAACAAAACGCATAAGAAACGACCAATAAGAGCTTTAATAATCGCTCCTACAAGAGAACTTGCGATCCAGATAAAAGATAGTTTTGTTAATTATGGTAAGTATACAGGACTAAGATCCACTGTAATTTACGGTGGAGTTGGTCAAAATCCTCAAGTTCAACAATTAAAACGTGGTGTGGATATCGTGGCGGCAACACCCGGACGACTACTCGATTTAATGAGACAAGGATATGTTGATCTAAGATATGTTGAGGTTTTTGTATTGGACGAAGGTGATAGGATGCTTGATATGGGTTTTATTCCCGATGTCCGACGTATTGTAAAGAAAATTCCTCATAAAAATCGACAAACATTACTTTTCTCGGCAACACTTCCCAATGAAATCACTCAATTGGCTAAGAGTATTCAAATTAATCCTACGGAAATAAAAATCTCCCCGGATAAACCTACCTTAGATATCATTACACAAGCAGTATGTTTTGTTTCAAAGAGAAAAAAACAAGCGCTTTTAGAATTTTTACTCAGAGATCCCGCCTTTAAACGTGTTTTAGTGTTTATGCGAACAAAACATAGTGCAAATCGAATCGTTAGGAATTTACGAAGAAAAGGAATAAATGCCGAACCAATTCACGGAGATAAATCACAGACTGCACGGCAAAGAGCACTTAAAAATTTTCGCAAAGGTAAAACCCGTGTGCTGATTGCTACCGATGTAGCCGCTCGTGGTATCGATGTAGATGACATCACCCATGTAATTCAATATGACTTACCGGATGTAGCTAAAACGTATGTACATCGTATCGGACGGACTGCAAGAGCAGGATCTGGGGGAACGGCAATTGCATTTTGCGAAGATCAAAAACGGACTATGCTCAAAGAAATCGAGAATTTAATCCAAATGCATGTGAAAATATTTACAAATCATCCATTTACTCACTAAGCTTTTTATCTTCTTATAGGTTTTTGATGCTTAATTAAAACAAACTAAAAACAGAAACCAAAATCTTTCTTTTATTTATTTATATCTTAATTAGTTTACCTATCCCAAGAGATTAATTCTAAACAATTTTCAACCTTTAACATAAGATTTATAAGGAATGATATGGGAATTGAAAACTATTTAAGTTTTCTATTCTTCACTATAAAGCTTTCACTCCCGCACAGATTTATAATACAAATTTCATTAATTTAAAACATAGATTAAACGATTTATAATATACTAGTTTTTACGTAAAATGCGGATTAATATGAATTCTTCAAAAGTTTTAATGGAGCATGTAAAAATGGCTGTGATTAGCCAGACTGATTATGAAAAATTACGTGCCCTTAATAATGATAATGTAGTTAAAATTGTAAATGAATTTGTAAACCTCTGCAAGCCATCAAAAGTTACAGTTATAACCGATTCTGAAGAAGATATACAATATGTTAGAGAAAGATGTATAGAAATTGACGAAGAAAGGAAGCTGGCAACAGATGGTCATACAGTTCATTTTGACGGTTTTAAGAATATGCAAAACCACGATCAAGCAAGAGATAAAGAAAATACAAAAACTTTGGTTCCGGAAGGGGAATATGCTAGCCCATGGATTAACACAATTGAAAGAGAGGAAGGGCTTAATGAAATATTAGAAATTATGGATGGATGTATGGAAGGACACGAATGTCTTGTCCGTTTTTTTTGTTTAGGTCCCACTAACTCCAAATTCTCAATATTAGCACTTCAATTGACAGATAGTTTTTATGTTGGTCATAGTGAAGATTTGCTTTATAGAAAAGGATATGAGGAATTTAAGAAACTCAACGGATCCGAAGATTTCTTTTATCTGGTCCATTCTTCAGGTGAACTTACTGGCAGTCCACCCACCACAAAGAATTTAGACAAACGGAGGATATATATAGATTTAGAGGAAGACAGAGTGTTATCTGTAAACAATCAATATGCGGGAAATTCACTCGGTCTTAAGAAGCTTGCATTACGGCTAGCAATCAATAAAGCGGGTAACGAAGATTGGTTAGCTGAACACTTTTTTGTATTAGGAGTACATCCGAATGGAAAGGATCGAGTTTCGTATTTTTGCGGAGCTTATCCCTCAGGGTGCGGAAAAACATCCACCGCGATGCTTCCGGGACAAACTATTATTGGTGATGATATCGCGTACTTACGATCTTGGGAGGATGGATATTGCCATGCGGTTAATATTGAACGAGGTGTATTTGGTATTATCAGAGATGTGAATCCTGAGGATGATCCCGTAATCTATGATACCATAACCACCCCAAAAGAAGTGATCTTTTCAAATGTCTTAATCCATGAAGGGAAGCCTTATTGGTTGGGAATGGGAAATGAGATCCCTGAGATGGGCTTCAATTTTTCTGGAGAATGGTTTTATGGCAAAACCGATGAGAATGGCGTTCAAATACCACCCGCTCATCCGAATGCTCGCTATACCGTAAGAATCGAAGATTTAGAAAATGCTGACCCAAACTTACACGCACCAGATGGCGTTCCTATACACGCAATCTTTTATGGCGGACGGGATTCAGATACGATGCCTCCTGTTTTAGAAAGCTTGGATTGGGATCACGGAGTATATTTTGGAGCCTCAATAGAGTCAGAAACGACGGCTCAGACATTGGGTAAAACGGGAGTGAGAAAGGCAAGCCCGATGGCCAATTTGGATTTTATTGTAATTCCTTTGGGTAAGTATCTTAAGAACTATAGTAAATTTGGGAACTCTTTAGAACATCCTCCAAAAGTATTTGCAACAAACTATTTTCTGAAGGATGAGAATGGAAAATATTTGAATGGGATGTTAGATAAACTCGTCTGGGTAATGTGGGCAGAAGGTCGTACTCAAGGAGATTTTGGAGCGATAGAGACCCCAGTAGGATACCTTCCAAAATACGAGGATCTCAAAGATTTATTTAAAGAATATCTCAATAAAGATTATAAGAAAGAGGATTATGAGAAGCAGTTCTCCATTCGAGTGAATAAAATCCTTGAAAAAATTAATAGGATTGAGACTATGTTTAAAAAGGAAGAAGATGTGCCAGAATTCTTTTTGAATACTTTACACTCTCAGAGAGATCACCTTAACGCACTTAAAGATAAGAAAGGTAAATCCAAGATATCACCTTTCGAATTTTTCTAATATTAATTTTTACCGTTTTTCACGCAGAAAGCCATGTCCTTTAGGGCGTGGATGAATGCGTTTAAAAATCACTAAACTCAAACAGTTTTATCCTTTTTATACTCTGGAATTGATCAAAATATAATGGAATATCGAAAAGATGCTCATAGAGTCTATTCTCTCATGGTTCACGTAATTTTTGGAGTAAAATCCCGTCAACCCGCGTTTATAGAAGAGATTGGTATTATTGAGGCTCTAAAAACAAAAATTATTGAACTATCAGAGAACGTTAAGGTAAAAGTGGTGGAAATCGAATGCGGTATGGACCACGTTCATTTATTAATTTCTCCAAAGCCCATGTTAGATATTCCTAAGTATATAACCATGATTAAGGGGCATACTTCTCGTTTTTTATATGCATAAGAACATTCTTATTAGCCTATTCAGAATTATTACAAAATTCTAATATTCCCTAAATCAAATTAATTTTTTTAGATCTCTTAATTTTTTATTCACATAAGGTTTATATTTCGCTTCTAACCAATATACAATATTATGGACATTACAAAAAAAGGATATTATTTTCTTGGACTTATTATTAGCTTATTCCTTTGGGTAATCATACTTTACTTATTAGGACCTCCAAGTGAAGATATTTTTGATATTTTTATTCGTTTGGGTGTATTGATTGGCTATACCTCAATGTTCGTAGCTGCCTTAATTATCCCGTTTATGAAGGAAGTGACCAAAATGTTTGGCACGTCATTTCTAAAAATACACCACATTCTTTCGCTTATTGGAATTATATTGATTACCGCTCATCCAATTGCGATGGCAATTAATTGGGAAACGTTAAGCGTCTTTTTACCAGAATTTTCTGATTGGTTTACATTTTGGCAGAATTCCGGAAGAATAGCATTCTACATTATCTATTTCGCTGCGATAATCGGACTTGTCAGAAAATATATAACACCTAAGATTTGGCGGTTCTTACATGCGTTTATCTATATTGCGTTAGTCTTTGGATATTTCCACGGGCTATTTAGCGGAACCGATTTCCAAGAAAATTTTGGAGTTATGATAACATTCACTGCGATGTTAGTGTTAACCTTTGAAGTACTGATTTATAGGCGATACCAGAAATATAAACTTAAACAAAGAACATAATAAAAATCAAATCAGTTTTTCAAACCTCTCACTTTTTTTTTTATAATATCCAAAGCTAAGAAAAAATTATCCATTAGACCATTTAGATTAAAAAAACTAGTTTTCAGTCTTTTCCAACCGAATTAGAAGTTATACTAATATTCTGATTGTTAATAATTCCACGGTCCAGAATTTAAAAGCAAATAAAGGAATTTTAGATGCGATAGGGAAAAATAAAAAAAAAATTAGAAAGTGAAATTTAGTTTCCTCTTTTTAATTAACAATCGCTTCAATGGAAATTAACGAAAAGACTGATTTAAAGGCTATATAAAGTATTATATAGAGCAAAAATAACACTACAAACATAAGCAAATATCCAATTAACGGACTTTTCCAAATTCTCCTGCTGCTAATTTTTCCCTCAGATAGGTGGGTGATCCCGCGAGAAAAGATCCACGATGCAAACAATATGAATGGAAGTCCAAAAAGCATAATCCATCCAAAATTATAGATTACACCGATTAAAACAGAGACCATTATGTCATATACATCATTGATACTATTTAATTCGGTCCATAGACCATGGATAGCAACCTTTAAATCCTGAACTGTAGTAAATAACATAAGAACTCCAGTAAATATAATCATAGGAAATATCCATAGAAAGCTGAGCGTAGAGAGGGTGGAGAGTTTTCTTTTATTAATAGAGATAGATTGAGTGTTAGCTATCTTATGAACCATTAGTCTATTAGTTTTTCCATGAATTTTCGAGAATCCATATATTAGTAATCCCATTAGTATAGAACCGATGATATAAATCCCAATGATAACATAGGGAAGAATATCAAATACTAGATTATATTTATCTTCATGGTATTGGGAATGATATATGATTGTATTTGTGACATCTGCGCAGGAGATCAAGAAGAAACTGATCAGCAACCCTCCCAGAAACAGATGGATAAATTTGTTAAGAAATTTCCAATTTTTCTCGAAATATCTCTCCTCAAACAATACTTCCTGGGCTCGAAATGGATGCGTAAAACTCAATTTAATCAATTCTTTTCGAGATGGCTCTTGGGGTATCTGGGTTGAGGAAATTTTGTCCTTGAAATTACTTCGCCGAAACTTTTGTTTTACTTTTTCAATTAAATCGGATGTTATGAAAACTTCTCTTGAAATCAAAACATATAATACACCGCATAGTGCCAACATTGTCATATTTGCGAACAATAGAATGAAAGGCTCGGGTGAGTATGCAAATGAGCCTAAATCATTATAGAGCTCTGTTCCGTCTCCTCGTACAATGGTAAAATATGGCGCGCTAATACTCGTACTAAGACCGTTCGCTTCGACTTGAAGCTGATCAGAACCTCCAATCAGAAGAGCGTTTGCCCCTTCTGTGGATTGGGACCATGTATGGAACTTTTCACCCCAACCGGGATAACCTGGATTATTTACGATGTAGGCTCCGTATGCCCAGAGTTCGAAACTATTCTCATCTTGATGGGGGTGGTTTTGGTCGTAATTCTTACAGCTGAAAGGCATAAATAAACCATCCGTATCACCCGAACGCAGATATGCCATTGAAGATGCTTTCCATACCTCTTTACGACTTTCAAATGGTTCAGATTGGATGGTCTCATTTACATTATAAAGGAGAATTCTGTGAAAAGAAGGATCTGCTCCGAGCAAATAACCAAAATCGGTTGTGCTACCGTATTGGGAATTGTTTTGTCTTTGTTCCCATATATACTGGTATCTTG
>WJIN01000363.1 GCA_014730295.1 Promethearchaeota archaeon
ATTAATTTCCCCGCCCTTTATTGGCCCTAATACTCGGACGAGTTTTTTCAGAACCCCATCCTTTTTTATGTAGGCCTCGCGCTTTTTTACCTGCGGAAGTTTTACCCCTATAGACTCTCTTTCTATTTGAGGGGTTACAGATCCAATTGATTTTCGGATCGGATTTAATGACGGGATGTTGGGGATCAACAAGGATTACTTCATAATACCAATGTTTACCATCAGATGATACTTTATAACTATTTAGTACTTCTAAATTTGGAAATCTTTTTTGTGCCCGTTCTTCTGCGATCCATCTCAAATTCTTACCCGTTGTATATTTTACGACACCCATCGCTCGATTTTTTCTTCCTCGTTTAGGACGTTGCTTATGCATGCCCCCTTTCCGAATACGTGCTCGTGCTACTATATATCCTTGTTTTGCTTTATATCCTAACTCCCTAGCACGGTGTATCTTTGTTGGTCTCTCAATTCTCTGAACAGATCGACCCTTACGGTATTCTATTGCGCGTTTCCAATTCGAACTTTCATAGGATTTATCATGCTTTTCGAATGTCTCCTTCACATATTTATATCCTGACTTCACTTGAGATCACTTTTTCTACTGTATCATTAAATAATTAATAATAATTTTATAATTTTTTTATTTCAGACTCTTAAAATAATCAACAATTTTTCTGGCGGCTCCAGTACTTGCTTCAATCTGAGTTTCTTCCGTTTGACTTCCAATATGGGGTGTCAAGATCAAATTTTCTTCACAATAACATAAATCCATATTCTTAAGGGGTTCTTCTCTGTACACATCTAAAGCAGCGCCACCAATTTTCTTATTTCGTAATGCTTTAATTAAGGCCCCCTCATCGACTAAATTCCCTCTCGCGGTATTTATCAAAATGGTATCATTACTCATTAATTGTAATCTTCTTTCGTCTATTGTATTTTCAGTATGTACGGTAGAGGGGATATGCAAAGATACTATCTGAACATCCTGAATCAATTCATCTACCGAGTTATAGATATGGTATCCTAAAGACTTAGCCTCATTCTTAGCGTTTTGGTCAACATCATAGATGCCTATTTGCATTTCGAACGCTGAAGCCTTTTTAGCAATCTCAGACCCAATATTTCCAAACCCGATTATTCCTATCTTCTTTCCTTTTAGTACATACCCCATGTAATTACTTTTAAGCCACTCACCACAATGCATAGTTTTATCTGCTTTCGCTATATGTCGAACCAGACTTAGTATAAGCCCCATCGTAAGTTCTGCCACGGACACAGAGGGAGCTTCTGGAGTATTAAATACTTTAATACCCAATTCTTCTGCCTTTTTCAAATCTATGTTGTCTAATCCAACCCCTGCTCTTCCAATCGCTCTCAATTTTTCTGCTTTATCTAAGATTTCTGCAGTCAGCTTAGTACCGGATCGTACGATAATTGCGTCATAATTCGCAATTTCTTTCTGTAACTCTTCAGAACTAAGAGAATATTTTTGCTCTACCTCAAATCCGCCTTTATGCAAAATTTTAATTCCATCTTCGTGTATTTTGTCAGAAATAAGCGCTTTCATAAAATTAATAATAATAACTTTTTATTTTCTTTAATACTTCTATTAATTAAGAATAGCTTAAAGACTTAATTGGAGAACAGTATTAGAAATTCATGAATGAAAAATCAGAAAAGAATAGCGAATTTAATGACGCAAAGGTCAATAAAGAAGAAGGATTGAATGTCTCCTATGATAGAGATGAGTTGAACCAGTTTCTACCTCATCTAATGGATGAAATAGAAAATAAAAAAAAATCTATTCAAATAGAATCCATTGATTATGAGGTTGAGGACGTGGAAAAAAACGGAGAGAGAGAAGAGGGCTCTGAATCTAAATTAGATGATCTATCTGACCCTAAAGCGATTCATTTTATAAGAAGATGTTCTACAAAACAAGAAGCTAAGGAAATCTTAGATTATCTTCTAGGGAGAGGAGAAATATCCTCCCGAGAATATGAGACCATAAATAGCAAATTGGATGAAAATGAAGGCCTAAGAAACCTCATAAAAGAAAGCGGGGGTTTTAAAGAACCCGGTTATTATATTAGAAAATATTATTATAATCAAAAATCCGAACAGAATAACAAATAAAAGACGCTCTTCTTGTTCAAAATCCGTTTTTATCCTAATCTTTCTTCATTTAAAATCAAGAGCGCTGTATAGAAATAATTTTATATTTATAGATTCATTACTAGATTTTGTAGGAACAAGGCAGATGATGATCTTGTGACAATTTAAAAGAGCTATTGCTCGTAGCAATGAAAATGTTGCCCCAATCTGATGCCTCCCAATTAATTTAATTATCTTTCTTCTTTTTCTAACATATTTTTAAATCTTTGACCTTTCTTAGTCAAATAATACTCCTTGTTCTTTTTTTCTATCAGATTAAGTCCAACCAAAACTGGGATTCTCCCCTTTATGCATACTATAGGGATACCTGAAAATAATTTTATTGTTTCATCGTTTCGTGCTCCTCTTTCTATAGAATAGAAGATTTCAATCCCTAAGGTACCTAAAAGATATTTTAAATCTTCTTCTAAATCATTTTTAATCTCTTTTTTTGGCATCCCAATCGATTTATTTAAAAGAATTAAAATTTATTTATTCATTCTCTTTTCTTTTTTATCTAAATTTGAATATTTATTTGATAATGAGTTTTCAGGATTTTTCGTAGCCAAATCTTCTAGAAAATCGCTTATTTTTTCTTCTTTAGTTTTTTTAGTTCCTTTATTTCGAACATCCTTTAAAATCTCAGCTATTTCTTTTTGCATTTTACGTTCTGGGGTTTTTGGATTATATTTGTCTGCTACTACGGGTTTAGCTTCTTTTGGCAATAATTTTCTTAGATATTCTGGAAAGGCCGTTGTAACTTGTAAATTAGTTTTTAGCACAATATATCTTTCATTTTTAAATTTGAGTTCCTCAATTATATCATGTTTTTTGAGAAAGTTTAACACTCTGCTTAAAGCATCCAAATTTCGTTTAGAAACTAATTTTGGAAGTTTATCTCGCGGAATGAGACCGTTTCTCAATTCAGATAAGACATTATATTTTTTGGGATCTGAAATAATTTGAAATAATAAAAATGAATCCTCTTCTAATTCCTCTTCAGTTTTGGTTTCATATTTGCTGAAATATTTTTGCACCTTTGGGAGAATTAGATCTATTAACTCAGGAGTTTCGTCAATATATTCTATAACACTATCTGGAGGTATGCGTTCAGCATTAACCTCTTTTAAAAGAAGAATATATTTTTCTACTATTCCAATTTGATTAATGAAAATTAATTGTTTTTCCGCTAATGTTTCAATCGTCTCGTCAAAACTTTTTTCTGGAAAATTATCTTGGAACCATTCTTTCATCCATTCAAGTGGTAAAGGACCTTTTGAGAGTTTTCGTAATGTAAGAAAAACATATTTCTCGCTTAATAATTCTGCTAATCGTTCCTCTTCTGTTTTTTGTCTAGTTACTTCCACTGCTGCCCAATATAACTCTCGCACCCATAATTTGACTAATTCGTTATTCCTGATTATTTTTTCTTGTTCTTTTTGGTTAAAATTATTCAAATCGCTGATATAAAATGCGGTATATATATCCTCATTCGATTTTAATTTGTCTGAAAATTCAATACATAAGTCTTGGATCTTTTCTTCTACTTTTATATCTGTTTGTTCGTCGAAGATAATTGATATCATCAGCATATCATTATTTCCACGTGCCCAATCAGATTGAATCTCAAAATAATAATTCATAGTTATAGTTTCTTCAAAAGAATGTGTAAAAAACCCCTCTGAAAATTGTTGATCCATTATATTTGCGATTCTTGTTGACAATTGCTCTTCCAATAAGTCTTCTGGATAGGCATAAAATACAATTGGACCAATCTTACGATGGAAATAGCTCAGAGAAGCGATAGTTTTCAAATATTTACTCTCCACTTGGTTTTTTCTTATTTTTCTTTGGGTTCCAATAAAATTAAAGTTTAAACATTATATATCGAAAAGAATAAATAAATTTATCTTATAATACCCTATGTGATAATTAATCAATCAACAATATTAAACTTAATAATGGTTTTCCCAATAATATTTGAAATTCAATTTTAGTTAATTATATAACATCTTGTTTGGGAATTATGAAAAGATGAAAAAAACTAGAAACAAAATCGAGCTCGTTGCTTTTGATCTTGACGATTGTTTATTCGATTCAACGGGATTATCACGGAGAGCCCGAATAAAGGGTATAGAGGCAATGTTAAAACTGGGTTTAAAGATCGATCGAGAAAGAGCGATTAGGATATTAATGGAGATTGTTGATGAATACGGTTCAAACTTTTCGAAACATTATAATTATTTCATTCGTCGATTAAATCAAGTCTATGAGAATTTTGATATTTCTTTCAATATGAAATACAAGTTCATTTCTGCAGCAGTGATGGCATATCATAAAGAAAAAATTGAGTCTATTAAATTATATGATGATGTCATTCCTACATTAAAAAAATTGAAAGAAAAGGACATAAAGACTGCAATAATTACTGACGGAATTCCTATAAAACAATGGGAAAAGATCCTGAGATTAGACGTAGACCCTCTAATAGGATTAGTGATTATTTCAGACCAAATAGGTGTCAGAAAACCTAATCCATGGCTATTTGAGTTTTGTTTAAATGAAGTCGGAGTGAAAGGAGAAGAAGCGATCTATATTGGAGACAGAATCGAGAGGGATATTGTACCTGCCAATAAAAACAATATTCATAGCATATATATACACAGAGGTGGGAAATATGACACATATAGAAAAAGGGATAATCTTAGAAAATATGAAACCCCGGATTTTGAAATTGAAAGTTTGGATGAATTATCTAATATAATAGATACTTTAAATCAAAATTGAGGATAAAAATGCAGATAGCGTGTCTTCAACCACGAATTTTAGATGAAAGATCTAAATGTTATAATCATATAAAAGAATTGATGAATGGACTAATTTCCAAACATCCACACCTGGATTTTGTTATTTTACCGGAACGATGGGTTCCTTTTAATCCACAAATAGAAAAAAATTTCCAAAAAGAGAGAAGTGATGATTATGCTTTTATTAAATCTCTAGCAAAAGAGTATAAGGTTAATATTCTATCGGGTGCTATATGGGAGATGCGAGAGAATAAACCAGATCAGCGATTTATCACATGTTATTATTTTAATGATAAAGGAAGGGAGGTCGGTCGGCAAGAGAAAATTCACCTTTACACATATGAATTAAAATATTTCCACCCCGGAGATACACTGAAAATATTTAAATATGGTGAGTTTTATTTTGCTATACTTATCTGTTTTGATATGGCATTTTATGAAACTCCGCGACTTGCTGCGGAAAATGGTGCGGATATATTATTCTCTCCTACACAAATAAGAGAAGATGGGATGGATAATTGGAAAATATATCTTCAAGCACGTGCACTTGAAAATAGAATTCCGTTGGCTGCATGTAATGCTCTTGGAAGTATATTTGACCGAAAATTTTTAGGAAATAGCCAAATTCTAGCCTTTAATGAAGGTCCCATGACACCTTCTAGATTAAAACACATACAAGGACCAATAGCCAAGAGTGGATATGTTACTGATGATATTGATTTATATTTTCCTAGAAAACTCAGAAAGATTCGATTAAATGAAAAAATACATAAAGATAATATAAAAGTAATAAAGATCGAGTAGGAATTCTAGAAAAATAATTTTTTAATTTTACTTCCAATCACCTCTCTCTCCGAGGGGTTTAAATACTCATTTTTTGAAAAATATTAAAATATGTTATATAATAAAAATGATTTCAAAAAATAAAGCACGGGATAATTTTATTGGACCAAAAGCACTCTTTGATCCACTTTATGTTCCTCCAGAACTTCTATTTAGAGAAACAGAAGAATCGTCACTTCTCTCTATCTTAACCGACAGCCTCCAAGATAAGTTTTCTGTTAATATTCTATATCAAGGAATAGAAGGTATCGGTAAAAAATCAATTATTAATAAAGTTTTAGCAGATCTTATCAATTCCAGCGACTATTTCCATCTCTACAAAAAAATCCAAATTGATTGTAAAGAAAAAAATGTAGAAGAACTTATAATAAGCTTAATTTCAATCCTCTCAAAACATTGCAATCTTAATTTCGAATTGAGCTCGATTCTAAATTCGAATCTTCCACGATTATGGAGTCTTTTGAAATTAATGTGCAAGAAGCTTGACAATCATGTGATTTTTATCTTTTATAATTCGGAATATCTTAAGACCAATATCCAAAAAAAGTTCCTCAACTTTGGAAAAAATTCCAATATCTCGGTGATTTCTACAGTGAATAGAGTATTACGCTCTAATACTATAGAACTCCTCTCTGATTATGATCTGAAAAGGAAATTAGAATTCTTCTCCTATGATCAACTCGTTTCAATTTTCACCCAGAGAACCGATTTGAGTTTTTCTTATAAAATTGAGAGAGACCTAATTGAAATAATAACAGATCTCATTTGTGAAAATTATGTACCTGTTCCGGGAAAAGGGATAAATATCCTTCGAGATTTATATCCCTCTCTTAAAAATAGAGATTCTGTTGACTATAATAATCTATTAACAATATGCGAGAATCATTTTGATGTTCTAAACAATCAAGATGAATTTAGTATGCTGAATTATCTCTCAGAAGAAACTACTTTAGCGATTGTATTTCTTGATAATTTAATAAATCATTTCTCTTCGAATTCGTCAAATTATTATATAAATCTAGAGGAATTAAAAGAGCTTTTTGATATATCTTGTGAATCATTGGAAGCTAATGGAAATATTGAAGAATTTATGAACATGATTATTCGTTTGAAAAATATAGGAATTTTAAGTCCATCCAATAAAGGAATAGATTTTACTTATGAAATTGTTCTTGAAAGCGAACTCTCCAGGAATTTCTATTTTCTACTTCTTAACCCGATAAAGTTGAAAGCAATGGTTGATGCGGTCTTCACTCACAGAGCCATTTTTTAAGTTTCCCTTCTTTTTTTTATTAATCATAATGGAAAACTAATAATAATTCTAAGCAACCTTAAAATATATAAAAAATATATACTTGAGTTTATTCTTTACATTTAAAGAGATTACTTAGATTAGGAGACCCAATTTGACCTATATTAAACGAATCAGTATGACAGGCTTTAAGTCCTTCGGGAATAGGACAGTCACAGTTAGGCTTTCTCCCGGCTTTACTTGTATAGTCGGCCCCAACGGTGCTGGAAAATCTAATATCATTGATGCACTATGCTTTGCACTTGGCAGACTATCTAAAAAGACAATGAGGGCAGAAAAGCTAGAGGATCTTATCTTCGCAGGCTCGAGAGGGCATAAAGAAGGTAATAGAGCTTCTGTAACGTTATATTTCGATAATTCAGAAGGAATTTTCCCAGGAGGGACTGATGAATTTCAGATTACACGAGTGGTAAGAAGAAATAAAGGTAATAAATATAAAATGAATGATAAGATTACCACACGTCAGCAAATTCTTGATACATTAGCATCAGCGAATATAGATCCAGATGGAAGCAATCAATTTGTATTGCAAGGAAAAATAGTTGAATTAACTCATATGGGTACAATTGAACGGCGGGAATTTATAGAGGAATTAATCGGCCTTCAGAAATATGATGATATGAAGGAAGAGACTATGAAAGAATTGGAGAAAGCAGAACGAGATTTGGGACAGTTTGAAGCAATTTTTAAGGAAGTCTCTTCCCAACTAAAAAAGGTAGAAAAAGAAAAGAATGATGCCTTGGCGTGGAAAGAGCTTGAACAAGAAATTAATAATTTAAAATCGAAATTAATCGCCTTAAAAATTTCAAAATTAAAAGAAGAAGAGGAAACTATCGAAGCGCAAATTGAAGAAACCAATAAGATTATTGAGGAACTTGAGGAAAAAATAGGGCGTCAAAAAGATCTCGTGGAACAAGAATCATTGGTAATGGAAAATATACAAGACTCTATAAATCAGAAAGAAAAAGAACGAGATGAGATTAATGAACATATAACAGAACTTAAAACAAAATTGTCTTCTAATGAAACAACCTTAAAATTAGCAGAAAAATCGCTTAAAAAATTGAAAGGAGAAAAGACGGAACTAGAAAGTCAGCAAACGCAATTAGAGGAAGATCAGACCTATGAATCGTTAATATCTAAAGGAGAACAAAATATTAATACGATTGAATCAAAACTGGAGGAAGCGAAACAAGAGATCGATAAGCGACAACAAAACCAAACAGAAATTGACAATAAAATTAATTCTAAGGAACAAGAAAAGAGTAAACTAAAGGCTAATATATCAGAGTTAAAACAACAAATTTCCTCTAAGGAATCAACTATAACACATTTACAAAATACTATAAAAAAAAACCTGGAAAAAAAAGAAAAATTACAAAATGAATTAAATACTCTCAAAGGCGACGCCGAGAGCATTCAAGAAGCCATAAAAAAAAAGAAAAAGGAAGAAGAGACAATACGGGCAGAAATAGATAACTTAAAAAATCAAATATCAAAAGAAAACGAAAATCGGAGACTTCTAGAGGATCAGATAGATTCAAAAAGAGAGGAAATAAACCAAATTAATTCGCAAATATCCAATTTAAATTCTACTCTCTCATCCATTAACACAGAGATCAAAATGCATAATGAAAATATTACAGATTTGCAAGAGAAAAAAAAACAAATGAAATCAAAAATTGAATCTCTTAGTAAGGGAAAAGATGTCGAAGCTGCCTTAAAAGAATTAAATCAAACTAAACAGCAAATATCGGAAGAAATTCAAAAATTACGTAAAGAATTAAAAAACAGAAATTTTGAATTTCAACAAAATGAGAAAAACTTAGAATTATTTCAAATGAAATTCGAATCAATCACCTCTGAAATTAATGATAATCAATCAAAAATAAGTAATATTAAAACTCGGGAAAATCTTTATGAAAAAGATCTAAAAGAATTGGAAAGGGAAGAGAAAAATCTTTCTATGAGAATTCAATCTTTAGAAGAGAATATTTCTACTATCGAAAAAAAACGCGAAAACCTTACAAATCGAAAAGAAAATGTATTGAGGCGTTTGAATGAACTAAAAGCAGAGAAACAAAAAACTCAGAGTCGGATAGATCGTGCAGAGGAAGAATATCAAAAAGATAAAAAAGATATTGAAGGGATTTTACAAATCTTGAACATGCTAACCCAGAATATAAATATCTCCGTCGAGTCTATAAAGAGTAATATACAGCAATCAAATGCCGAAGCAATTGAAATGTCTGCCGAAGATTTTCGAAAATTTATATTAGATGTAATCGATATGATGAAGACTGTGGAAGATGTAAGCTGCGAAGTAGAGGAAACTGAGGAAACGGATGCGATGCTAAATTCCATTATGCAAACCTTATCTTTGTTCACGGATAATGCAGATGAAACCATTGGACAATTGATCACTAAAGTTAAAGATTCTGTCGACGTGGCTGTTCAAGATTCTACCTCTAATTTTGATAATTTTGTTCAAGATTTAATGGAGATCCTAGAAAATATGCATATTTCTCTAAGAAAACTTACCGTATCAAAAAGTCAGGATCTATACAAACAACTTGAGGAAATCATTAATAACATAAAAAGTCAAGAGGATGATTTGAATGAAATAGAAAAACAAATTTCAGAACTACAGATCCAAAAATCTCACGATTCGGAAGATTTATCAATTTCCAAGAGCAAACTTGATAAAGTTAAAGAGAATATTAATGATTTAAACACAAAAAACCAAGACTTAAAAGAGGAGGAACAAGAAAGGAATAAGGTCATTGAAGAGAAATTACAAGAAAAGAGGGAATTAGAAGAAAAAATAAATCAATTGAAATTATCAAAAGAAACTCATTGGGAACAGATCTCCGAAATTCAAGAAAAAATTGATGAAAAACAGAGAGAACTGGAGACAATACAATCTAACCTGCAAGATCTACGAGATATTCAATCACTTTTTGATAATATAGAAGCCATTGAAGAGGCAACAACAAAGTCAAAAAGCATAATTGAAGATAAGAAAAAAAGCATATCTGAGGTAAATAGTAAAATTAACTCCTTCGAACAAAAAAAAAATGATATTGCCGAGGAAATTGAAAATCTTAATAATAAAAAAGAGAGATTTTGGGAAGAAACTGGAAATTTACAGGAAAAAATTGATGACAAGAATGATAAATTGGAGTCTATTTTAGATAAACTCCGTTCTTTAGAGAATATTCAAAGAATAATTAATACAATCGAAGACCTTAAGAGTGAAAATCTCGAATCGGAAAATAAAATTAAACAAAATCAAAAAGAAATTGATAAACTTAATGAAAATATCTCAGAGATCCAAAAATCGGTCGATACTATAGAAGGAGAGGTAAAAGGGTTAAGAGATGAAAAAAATAAAGAAATTGATGCTCAGAAAGGAGCCCAAAAAGATTTAAATAAATTAAATAAAAATCTTCAAACTGCTCAGCACAAATTGAATGATTTAAAGAGTAGTAAAGAGAGAGCAGACCGGATTAAGTCCATTTCGGAAGAAATATCTCAAACTAAAGACCAAATCACTAACTTGAATGAAAAAATCAATATCATCAAAGAGGACTTAGAAAAGGTAAATACCCAAAAAAGTCAAAAACAAGAGGAAATTGATAAATTAACCGAAGAGAAAAATGAATCGTGGAATAAACAAAAGAAATATCAAGAAATATATACGGATCTTAAATCAGACCTTTCAATGAAACAATCAAAATTAAATAATTTAGAATCGAAAAAAATTGCGACTAATGATCAAATTGAAACTCTTTATCAGAGATCGAAAGATTATGGGGCTTTACCACATCTTACAGAAGATATTTCAGAAGAAAATTTACAATCTAATATCAAAGATGCTACCAAAAAGAAAGAAGCCCTTGAACCTGTGAATCTGAAAGCTATAAAACAATACGATTCAGTAAAGGAGCGCTTCGATGAAATTGATATGAGAAGACAAACAATCCAACGTGAAAGAAAATCAATTTTAGACGCTATAGAGAAAATAGAATTAGAAAAGACCCAAACATTTATGAAAGCCTATCATGAAATTAATAGAGAATTCTCCAAAATATTCCAAAAATTATCACCCGGTGGGTCTGCGAAAATGATTTTAGATAGACCAGATAAACCATTTGAAGGGGGTATAAGCATTGAGGCTCGACCGCGAGGAAAGAAAATTGCCTCGCTGGAAATTCTTAGTGGGGGTGAGAAAACGTTAGTAGCTCTCTCTTTCATCTTTGCCGTACAGGAATTCTATCCAGCACCATTCTACGTAATGGACGAGATTGATGCGGCCCTAGATGGACCAAATGTTCACCGCGTATCCATGGTAATTAAGCAATTTGCAGAACAAGCTCAATTTCTTATTATAAGTCATCGTGAAGAAAATATTGTGAATGCAGACAGGATCTATGGGGTCTCTATGCAAGAAAGTGGCATAACAGATATCTTTAGCGTAGATTTGGAAGAGGAAGCAAAACGCTTATTAGAAACTGAAGAGGCTGTATCCAAAACCTAAAAAAAGATGATTTGTAATGGACCGAATTGAAAAACGGGCTAATATTTTGAATGCTCATTTCAATAATTC
>WJIN01000041.1 GCA_014730295.1 Promethearchaeota archaeon
CAATATTACTACCAATATCGAATATAATTGAGTTTTCTTCAACATATCTCTTATATATTTTTATAACTTTGGATTCATAAAATCCAATTAAACAACTAATTTCCGAATTTAATTTAATTCTTAACACCAACGATGGTTCATGAAAATATGGCAGAATTATCTCAAAATTAGGTAATATTGATTGAAATTTTGATCCTACTTTTTCAATTAACTTTTTCACATCTTTTTTAATCCATAATTATTTTAATAATTTAGGTAAGTTATATTCAAACCTAAATTTATAGGATTTCAATACAGAACATCTTGATTTCCGATTATATTATGATTTTATTCTTTAATCTCTTTAGATAAACATAGTTAGAATCTCTTGTTAAAGTAAATTGAGATTGTTTTTCATAGTTTCTATTTTTTTGTTTAATGTAGACCTTTACATATTTTATTATTAAAGTCAGAATTTATTCATTTTTTTTTTGCCCCAGTTTTAATCGCTATTTATTATCTTAACTAATGAAATATTTTTGTTTTCCTAAAAATGAATCTTTTTTTTTTATGAATATCTAACGAAATTAATTGTAATAATCTTCTAAATTTTTGGGGAAACCTAAATTGTAAGATGTTTTTTCTATTAGATATGTATGTTTTTGATTCTCATCTCTTCATAAAACTAATAATACGAAAAATCACTAAAACTTGGGATTAGCAGATTTAATTACCCAATCATTCTTTTTGGTTGAAAAATGGTAAAAATACAATTAGAAAGTAAATATTATCATAGATGATGTATATTAGTAATTCCCAATCTTAATCAACGTTAGTTTCCATTAAAAATTATTAATAATAAATAGTTATTTATTTGAAATCATCCCATTTCAATATTGAATCCTTATACAATTTTTTGTTTGTTCTTCTTCCAACAACATCTTGAAAATATCTAGGAGAAATACCCGTACCAGGTCTCTTAATTACAAGATCTTCCTCTTTTATTATAGTTCCTTTCTCTAATTTCGAAGCACAAATAATGCTTTTTCTAGCTATTTTTAAAACTCCCTTTTCATTATTTGAGATTTCTTTTTTACTTTCACCCAATGCTAATTCAAGGATTCGAATTTTTTTAGACCAATCTTTCATCTCTTTTGGATTCATTGAAGCTTTATGATCCGGGCCTTCCATAGATTTATTCAATGTAAAATGTTTTTCAATAACCTTTGCACCTTTAGCAGCAGCTCCAAGAGAACAGATGATCCCTATAGAATGATCTGAGAAACCAATAATCTCATTTTTAAATTCTTGTTTATATTTGTCAATCACATTAAGGTTAATATTAATAAATTTAGCAGGATAATTCGAAGTACATTGTAAAACAACAATTTTTTTAATTCCATTTTTTTTTATGAATGTAAGAGATTCTTTGACATCTCTTAACGTAGACATACCTGTTGAAAGAAGGATAGGCTTATTTTTTGAACATATATATCTAATTAAAGGATAATTATCTAAATCTCCAGATCCAATTTTATATGCGGAAACATCCAATTCCTCAAGAAGATCGACTGATTGTTTATCGAAAGGTGTTGATAAGAAAATTATTTTTTTTTTATCACAGTATTGTTTTATTAGTCTAAATTCCTTATTAGTTAGTTCATATTTTTTTATCATTTTATAAAAGCTTTCTTTATCATTTATATTTCTTTTTTGATATTTAGCTTTCCCGATATTTTTAAGAATTAATTTATCAGCATGAAAAGTCTGAAATTTAATCGCATCTATATTCAATCTTGATGCGTGATCTATCAATTTCATAGCATTTTCAATTTTCCCATTATGATTAACACCTACCTCTGCAATAAGTAAAATAGAGGAATTATTAGAAATCTCTTTATCTTCAATACTAATTTTTTGCATAAGTCTCTATTTCAATTTAAATACAATATTAAATATTTTGTGAGAATCTTTCTAAACTTATAAATTTAGAATAAAATTTTAAAATAAATCTAAAGGTTTTCAAAAAGTATTTTGAGAGAATTTTATAATTATGTACTTACAAATAAATCTTAAATATAAAATATTTTAGGGCGGTTTTTTTAACTTGAATAAAAATTTATAAGACTATTATCTTCTATTAATAAAATATGAATTGGACTATATCATTTTATTAGTTTAATAACTTTTTTAAGCCTTAATAAGGTAAAATAGATATGAAAACAATTGGTATTATTCCTGCTAGAGGAGGATCAAAAGGAATAAAAGAAAAGAATATAGTAAATTTAAAAGGAAAACCTTTAATATATTACACGATCGAAGCAGCCCTAAAAAGTTCTATGATCAATAAGATATATATATCAACCGAAGATAAAAGAATAAAGGAAGTATGTAAAAATTATGGATCAAACGAATTGGAAATTATATCTAGACCGAAAATTTTAAGTTCAGATAGTGCTTCATTGATTGATGTTATTTTGGATATAATAAGAAGCAATAATGGATTTTTAAATAATGATATAATCGTACTTTTACAACCTACTTCACCTCTTCGTACAGAGAATGACATTGAC
>WJIN01000509.1 GCA_014730295.1 Promethearchaeota archaeon
CGGCCCCATATGCTCAAGGTGTTATACATGCCACATTTGGCTTTGACACGACAGAAGTAAATCGAATTCGATTTTATAAAGACCAGACTACTTATGGAGTGAAAAATATGTTAGATTTCCACTATTCAAATGATGGCGGTTTAACATGGCATGACTTGAGTAATTTTGATCATTCCTACTATGGAATAAATGAGACTGATAATTCCTATCAGCAAAACATCGAGGATAACAATGGATACACATGGACAATTTCTGATAATGGAGAGATTGACTATTTTAATAGTGAAGACGGATGGATATCGTACACATTTGACACGGTGGAAGCTAATAGAATAAAAATGACTTTTGACAGTGTAGGATCTTACACACATTTTTGGTCACATGAGTTTGAACTTTATAACGACCAAAGAGATCATCATTTTGGTATGGGATATGACCAAAGTTCCTTAGATTATGACTTTTGGACATGGCATCCAGCCAAGAACGCTTCCTATGATGCATTCCGTCCCCTATGGAGTACCAATAATGAGACTGCTATTAATACCATCAGTTTTGGCAATACCTTCCCTCTCGAACTCAGCGGAGGAGAGGTATGGTTTGATACCTCCCAATTTAACCCCACCCAAGGAGCAAATTTCATAATGCCCGATAATAATATTATGCATGAGCTAAATTCCTATTGGGCATACGATCATGATGATTCTGTGAATCGCTCGAAAGTTTTGTTTTATGATGAGAATTTTAACATGAATAGGTTCCAGTTTGAATCGATCAAGATCGACCCAGAGGAATTTTATACTACAAATAATACCTTCCCCGCCCCAAGCTCTTCTATTCAATTTACCCAAAAAGAGTTTGCCAACTTTTTAAATGATCGTCAGGAATTTAAGATTAGGATACTCGCCAATAAGAGCGACGATGGTGATTTCCTGTGCATCGGCGACTTTAAAACTCACGTACTCACCGATTCCAATTATCTTAACTATATGAATTTTGATAACAAATTAGAAAAAGACTCCTCATTGATGAATTATGAAGAGGACTTTTACATTCATTCTATGCCAGAAAAGGTCGGCTTTAGCGAGCACGGCTTAGAGATGTACGGAAATAGCAGTTTTAACGTACGCACGTCCTCAAAAGCGGTGAAATTTACACGAGAATTCGACGAGTTTTTCACCGAAGACTTTTCCATTGAGACCGATCCGCTTGTCGCTAAGATCACCGCAATTCCCGGAGATGAGTTGATCGTGAAGTGCCGTCCCTATACGGATAGAGAAAGTACGATCACCTTATTTGATGGGGGAGACTCGGTATTTGCTCGAACTTTAGTGGAGGAAGGAAATACCGACTTAACTACACGCCGTATTCGAATTCCGATCAATACTGCCGAATCCTTTGAATTCACGCATTTCGCCATTGGAGGACAGTTGGATGAGGGAGAAGGTGAATTCTTTCATCTTTTTGGCGTGTCGCTTGAAGGGTTAGACGATGAGACCGAGTTGGATGCGATCTCCTCGCAATTGATCATGGACTCGTATATGCTTGATAAAGGTGTGGCACAAGGGAATATCGAGAATACATATGAAAAGGATGGTGTCTATTGGACTCTGTATTCAAGAGAGCAAGAGATAGAACGGTTAGTCGCCAACCTATTTTTTGAGTCTCCTCAGCCCGAAGAATTAGACGGTTTAAATAGCCTCCAGATACGCTTAAAGGCAACTTCTGGGCTTACATTAATCGACGACTTTACATATAAAATTAGGAATTATTTTGGCACTGATGAGTGGGATATGCTTACCCCCGAAGTTGACGGCGAATATCTCGTCTTCGAAATTCCTAAAGATTATTTCCCAAATTTATATGATACCCCGTATGAGCCCCGCATTACCCTTCAGATCTCTGCCGAAGCCGAAGCCTCATTCTCGCTTGAGATTGATAATTTGGAGATTCATTGCCTCGAGCCGTGGATTGAAACGTATGATCTATTCAGAGCAGAATTTAGGGTTGAGCGGTTGGATGACGGCTCAAATGAAGGTCTAATCTGCCTTATGGCAAACGAAAAAGTATATGCGTATATTGATGAAACAGATTTATTGGCAGCGGGAAATGAAAATATTATTTTATTTACTTATAATAGTTCAAGTAACTATTGGAACATCTATCTAAACTACGAGGATAATCCAGAGCCGATTGTCGGAGAGATCTACGATCCCAATCCGAGCAGACCCCTATTACGTGTCGAATCGTTCTATGATTCTACGGTGGAAGGGATTCTTGTTTCCTCTATGAAGTCCGCCTTCTATAAACGGATTAGAGACGAGTACGATTTTGAGGATTATAAAAACTTAATTTCAGAATCGCGTCCTGAAGGGTATATGGATTCGGTCGAATTTGAGCAATATCATGATACCTATGCCACGCAAAATGAGTTCGCACAAGTGAGTTCGAGTATTGAGGTGATTTACAGCTTTGTTGATGAGATGGCACAAGAAAATATATTCAGCTATGATTTGAATCCTTTTTTTAAAAAAAATAATGCAAGCGTAAATCTGAAGGAAATAGAATACCTTGAGCCCTCAATATCTTTATCTAACCCAGATAGCTTAAATCTAACTGCTGTTTCTGATTACGATTCCTCAAATTGTCAAATAACGGGAGACCTCTCCGATCTGGGATTTATCGACGGTGTAGAATTTGAAGCATTGCGTCACCAGACAATTTCGCAAGTTAACCCCAGACCCAGTACTTGGTGGTCTATGACGGGAGATACCACTCAATATCATAATTCCGTGGGAGATGGCTCATGGGCGACAAATATTGATGGAGTATATAGTCATTGGCATGCTTTAAATGGATGGGTTGGGTACACTGCTGGTGGTCGTGAAGTCCATACATTCGATACAGGTATTTTGGCTGAAGATCCCCAAAGAGATTATATAGAGAGTATTGATTTTGAAATATATTATAAAATTTGGAGAGACGGGGAACAGTACTATGATTATCTAAGGATTAATAATCAAGCTGGAGGAGGTCACCACAACATCGGTTTGACCGCGAACAATTATTGGCAACATCCAACTTCGACTATATCATCAAATCCCGGAGATTTTATAAATTCTAACGGAGAAATAAAGGTAGACCTTCAATGTCACGCCTATAAATGGGGGTTATTTTTATTCAAAGAAATCAAAATGTGGACTGACCTATGTGTCCTTACGATTAACTATTATGATGGTTCGCAAGTTGAATTCTATCCTAGCGAGAGTATTGATTCTGATAGTTTTATAATATTAGATGGTTATTCGCAAAACTTCAATGCTCCGATATATAACGGAGATACTCACATATTCAACCTTCCCCAAGATAATAGTGATGAGATTGAGTATCTAATTCCATCATTAGATAATTACTTAAAAATTATCCTAACTGATCAAGAGTATGTTCCGTCAGACAGAAAGATTATTTTAGATCACCTAAGATTTTTTAAGTTTGATAAGCATCAAAATCTTAGGTTTTCTATAGAAAACTCTAAAAATATCACACTTCCACCGTCTTTTTCACAAAAATTTAACACCACATATCCACAAAGTATAGAACATTCTAATGATTTTTTCAATGATCCAATTCTTGGATATAACACCCTTTCATTTAACTTACGGAATAGTCTCATTACCCCCGCGTTCGGACGCGCAGGTGAGACGGTCTATACCGATTTAGAGTTAGACGATCTCTTGTTTGATTTTGAAGTGTATCAGAACGACTTTCCAGAAGACACCGTTTTAGTGGAGGGAACGAACTCAGGTAAATATGATATCTCATCTCTTGACTACAATACCAGCAGATTTAGACACGCTGCAATTGATGAGATCCAGATTCCCTTGATTACCCCTCTAGAGCTTAGGTTTGATAATACCAACATCTCGCAATATGAGGATGCGGAGCTGGAACTCGCCCTCGATCTTGATATTACTCTAGAGGGTAGGCTTCATAATACCGATTGGTCTATGCGAAACCGTCTGGTCTATTGGAACTATACATCGCAATCGTGGCAAGAGTTCATGGGTACAATACGCGCTGAAAACTACGGTATAAATAACGCGGTTTGGAGTCCCGATAACAGCTCCTCGTCAAATCCGCTGTGGTACCTCCAAGACCCCAGAGAAACGCATTTTATCCCCATACGCGATAGCAACCCCGACCTTCAATTATTCAATCCATTCATCATCAACCACATCACCCCCGAGACCGTAAATGAGAATACGATGCGCCTCGCATGGATATCCTATATAATGCCCTCGAACTTTACCAATCCCAACTTGGACGCCTCATTTATGAGCGCAGATCCCGATATCCCAATTGAAATGTCGCAATCGCTTAAGATAGACGAATGTCTCTTGAAATTAGAACAGAAGGAAGTGGTGTATCCAGAATCGAGTTTTGATACGATTCTTACTGTTGATGCGGAGTATAACGCAGATCTAAGCGCGATCACTGACCCCGAGATCGGAGAGATCGTCAGAGCAATCGGACTTTACGAGACAGTCGAGGGATACATCGAGCGATATCCGATCACCACACACGAATATGAAATGCTCGATGAGAATACTTTGTCCATTAAAGGATGTGCGCGACGCCACCTCTATGACACTATCGAGATTTACTATGTACCGAGACTTGAGCTGACCGAGATGAGCGGGTTATGGTACGCTCCGAGCAGCAGCTTTGGCTACAGCGACCCGATCTATATAAGTTCGGTCAGAGATCAATTCAATGAGTACGGCAGTTTTGTCCATCCTGACCTTGAGGCAAATTATAGCATCGGAAGTGATGCAAATGGGATGTATATTGAATTTTCGCCAGGAATTACCCCGAGCGGTGCCGTGAGTGCTGCAGTTCACTTCGGCAAACGCAATAGTAGCTATACGTTCTCGCACCCGCTCCACGATGAATTAGTATTTAATTATGAAGTCCTTGAAGATCCGAATGATTTTATGGGGGGCACTTTAGAGCTCAACTTTCATGTTGGACTCAATGATATTATCTATGCAGAACTGTCGCAAGTCAAATGCGACAAATACGAGACGCTCATCTCACTCTATAAGCTAAATAGTCTAAACGAGCAAACTTTAATCGGTAGAATGATGATACCCTTAGATCCCTTACGGCTTGATTTCCACCCCTACGCACTCGAGATAGATCTTGATGAGATCATTTACGAGCCGAACGGAGAGCAATTACTCCGAGAGGCACTCGCCCAAGACCTCGGAAACGACTTACTTATTACGGTGGATACACGAGTAAATAACATCGAGGTATTTGCTCCATTATTTAGAGGACATTTTGCACAACAAATTACGAATGCCCATCTGAAAGTTGATGCCCCTGAATCGGATCAGAAATATAATGAGCAAATCATAGAAACACCCTATATCGAGATACCCGAAAATGAAGTGAGGGCAATCTTTATCGAGGAGGGAGTCTATCAGTTCACATCTGATCACACTCACTATGCCTTTGACTTTACTATTGAAACCTTATACACCGAGAGCCAGGAACTAATCGAGGGCACCCATTATACATACGATCCCGCCTCAAAACAGATCACCCTTTTGGGAAACTTTTCGAGTTATGCGGGCAATCTATATGCAAATATATTATATAAAGCCTTTGAATGGGATGCGGGCTCAATCGGTACCTTAACCCCAATTACATTCAATTTTAGCGAAGACTTTATAAATAGATATACTAAATATATGGAATTTGATCTTAAGTTTGAAAAAGGCGGTATTCCCGGCTATGAATTACGCGATTTTGACGCTCACACGGGAGAACTTATCCTCAAAGATGAGCACAAAGACGCCCGCCTGTTAGACCTCTATTTATATAACTTCCGCCACCAGAAATATGAAAAAATGCAGACAGTTGTATATGAAAATTATAACGACCAAAATAGCGGAAGTACCATCTTACCCTCCTTTAGTTATGTATTAGATCGCGAATTTACCATATTTGAAGATTATTTTATGGACGTCTCACCCGATAATGAGACCGATTGCTTCCAGATCGAGGCTCTATTCTTCATGGACGAGCAGATTACCGACTGCTTCTCCGCTGAAACTTCCTTCGAGATCTCTTCTGTGCGAAACATTGTTTATTTCAATCCGCCGACCGAACATTTCCATATCAACCCCGCAGTAGAATTTGACGTGGACCTTACCGAGTATTTCGAGAACGACGATAATGAATTAGAAGAAGTCGCGATCGAGCTGAATCTTGCCTCAGAGTTAATGTTCGATCACTCCCTACTCAGTGAATATGCCCTAATAGAAGAGGTGTATCATTATTATGTGAAAGATAGATATTTAGATTTTACCGAAGTGAATCTTACTGATTCCAAGATCGTCTTATCTAAAGATCAGCTCAATGAGATGGTCAGATGTGATCCCGACAATGAGAAATACTTCTTAACAATGAAAGTTAAATATGACTGGAATTGTATTGTCCAGATGAATTTGGGCGGTAGTTCCACGATCGAAGCTGCGGCACAATTGCGCCTTCTTTCCTATGATGTCTCCGCCAAATATACCGAGTTCATTACAACACGCATCAGCGCGTTCGAGAGTAATATTCCTTATGAGCTTGCTGAGATCTCCGCACCAAATTACGTGGAGAGTGCTGAAGGTGTGAATATGTTAGCGGATGACGATGAGATTGATATCGGAATTGCGGGAGGTTTCTTGAGGAACGTGGACACCCGCCAAAGATTAATGATACGTGAGCAGATCTATTATGAATTTACCGAAGCGGACGGACCAAGCACACAGATCCTCTTGGACCAAGAATATAACGACGCAATTTTACGCTTCCTAAGCCCCGTAGGGTACCTTCTCTCTCCGACCGAATACCTCAGCGCTAGCGAATTATTTACGTTTAAAGCCGATTTCGAGGTGGATACCGTGGAGATGTACTATTGGGACGGCTTATATAATTACATCGGTACCATGAATAAGACCGATCCTCACTCTTCATTATTCGTATATAATTGGACAAATATACAATCATTTACGGGCACATCTACAAATGATAATATTGATATCGTCTTCAGACTCACCGATATCTTATCTAATGAGAATGAAATAAATTATACCCTCACGGCAGATTATACCGCCCCGAACCCAGAAATTAGCTTGGGAACGGGCTCCGAGAATTTCGAGACGTCTCACATCGCAGATCCGTTCACCGATCTTATCTTCACTCCAAACGAGGCATACGGCTATGAAGAGTATTATCGTATCATCGACTTAGTCTCGGGCACTGAATCCGAATGGATAGCCTTCAATAATACCAACATCGCCCAATTATGCGATCTATCAATACCGCTTCCTGAAAACTTTAGCATCCAATATAAAGTGATTGATACTGCGGGAAATGAGGCGATTGAGACTCTCTATAATTCCCAATACGAATATGTGATTTATTCGGTAGAGGAGGATCTTGCGTGGAATGATGATATTATCGATCTCAATTCTGAAATTCTCGCAGAACGTCAATTAGACATTACTGCCGACTTCGGAGGTATTGAAAGTTTAAATGTTTTAATTAACGGCTTCAATTACGGTACCGCGACTAAATATGCTACTAATAAATATCAGTGTAATTTTGGCACCGAGAATAGCTATAATAACATGATTGGCTATTCAGAGTCCTTGATGAGCGACTATATCTACAGCAATCTCAATCCTCTCACCCATATCGCATGGGAGACGAGAGACGAGGATTATTATGCGATTACGAAACATGTATTGGTGGATGGCGATATCGAGATCATCAACCCGATTACCCTTAACGCAACGAAGAAATTGGATTTGGATCACCTCTACGATCGCGGGTTTGCCTTGGACAATTACGCCCAGATCAAGCACGTGTATTATTATAACAGCTCCAATAACAATTCACTCTCAACCTTACAATTCGGCGAGTATATGATAGATAGGGAAGGAAAAGTAACTTTCCCCGAGTACTCCCCGATTCACCAGATTTATGCAAATAGATCTGAAGTACTCAATAATCATATTATTTTTGAGTATTTTGCAACACCCTTTAGTAACACCCTCCAATTGACCAATGCGGATGGTTTCTTTGTCAATGTTTCAATGCCCGCCACTTATTACCGGCATACTACCATCGAGAAATTGACGGTGCGATTTAACGATCTTGCGGGAAAATCGTTCGCAAAAGTATTTTACGATCTTGATCTACGAAAATACTTCATGGAGGATGTAAAGGAGCAACATGAAAACGATATTTTCGGGCTCGGCAAAATGATGACCATCCCGCTATATATTGATCTTAATGAGATCTCCATGAGTAATCCCAACACGCCGTTCGATTTGAGCTTGTTGGAATCGATCTCATTTACGATTGCCGACTCAAAGAGATGGCCAGGCTCTTTCATGCAGAATTTTGAGCAGGAAGGATTTGATGTGTTGAACCTTCCCTATCAACGAATCGCTATTCACGATATTGCC
>WJIN01000364.1 GCA_014730295.1 Promethearchaeota archaeon
CCGCAATTATAGCAATACCAGATGAAACTCTTACATTATTGTTCATCGGTCCTCCAGAACCTACTAAAAAAACATGAAGTTTTCCATCTGAAAGTATCTTATCTTGACTTATCATTTTTTTTTAACTTTTTATTTTTTTTTTATTTTTTTTAACTTTTTATTTTTGGAGGTGGAATAAAAACTAGTCGCTCTCCTGTTCTTTTTAAGGAAATGGCATCTTCGGGACAATGGTGGCTACATAATCCACAGCCCAAACATGTCTCTTCATTTATCGTTGCTATTGTATCAGTTAGTTCAATGGCACCAATAGGACATATTTCTACACATGTGCCACAACTAACACACGATTCTTTATTTACTTGTGCTAAATATGAACTGTAACTCATTGCAGGTATTGCTCCTCTCAGAAACATGTCAAAAGTACCACAACAACAAGGACAACAGCTACAGATCCCATCTAATTCTGCTTTAGGATCTAATTTTGCGTGAAAGATCTTATGTACTAATCCCTCATCCTCTGCTCTCTTTAGAATTTGTAAAGCATCCTCCTTTGAGATGGGTTTGGCAAATTCATTTTGGACACAAAATTCTGCTGCTTTTCCTAAAATTATGCAATTTTCTCGGTGATCAGTCCTCTTACAAGGTTCACCTAGTAAATCTTTTCTATGTCTACAATAGCATGTAGCAACAGCGATAGTATCCTCATTTTCTATTACTTGTTCCAAATCTTCCAGACGCATTACAATATCTTTACCTGATTTTACTTCTTTCTCAACAGGAACAATTCTGTCTGTTCCAATATTATAATTTTTGAGCATTCCAACAGTTTTCTCATAATTTTTTTGAGTTCCCTCACTCATATTGTTAAAAACCTTCTCCCATTGTTGAGCTAATTTTTTCTGCTTTTCTCCTTTTTTTCCTTTCATTAGAGTAAATTCCAGTAACCCTGGAAAAAACGGTACTACTTTATAATGCATGACTCCCGTACTCGGATGTGGTAGATTAATTATAATCCCTATATGAGTTAACTCATCAAGCATATTTCTTATTAATTCCTTGTCTATATCCGTCTTGATCTGAATCTCCTCTTCGGAGATCCAAGCTTTCTTAAATGCCTTTAGCATAAACTTTGCTTGCTCCTCATTGATTACTGTTTTAACAATTTCTACAACATCATCATTAACTGGAAAGGGCATAGTTGCTGCCTTTACGCACATCCGTGCTACCTTAAAATATGTATTATCTGTCAAGTTTTTTTTTCTCCTTTATTTCTTTCTAGCTTTTTTTTTCAATGTTCTTAGATTCTTTTTATCTTGTTTCATACTATAAACATAAGCATTCCTGCTCATCAAGCATTTATCATGTTTAGCTAAATTCTTTACCAAGTCTATGCGTAATTTTAAAGCATCAATATTTTCGGGTTCTGATTGGATCAAAACATCTAATATCTCTAATGCTAATTGTGCTTTTCCTTGAGTAAGTAACTCTTTTGAACGTTCAAGAATCTTTTGAGAATCTCCTATTAAGTTATTTATTTCATTTAACACTTCTTTTTCCGGTCTCGGAATTAGATGTGCGGGATTATGGTCATAATATCCATGATACCATCGATAAACATTATAAACGAAAAATTCGGGTCTTGAATAATATTGTGCTAAATAAGGGCTCTTAGCTAAATGCTCTGGAACTTTAACTTGATGGATCATCTCGGTGATATGCACTTCATCATTTATTAAATCTACAACCTGATCGTGAAGTGAGCGTATAACGTCAATATTATCAGTTAAAGCATCTATACCCTCGCTTCCCTTGAAGATATGGCCTCCACCATTACAGAAAATATATTCTGGATTAAGATCTCTTATTCTTTCTAATTCTTTAGCCCAATCTAATGCAAAGCGAGTAGGTTTCCATGGATTCCCTATATTTGGAAATAGAGACCCTATCATCAAATCACCTATGCATGCAGTTTTAAGTTCAGGGATATATACCCATACAGCATCATCAGTCTCAGCACGAGCCGTATGACACTGAAATGTCCAATCCCCTAACTTGAACTCCATATCTCCTTCAAATGTATCTGTAGGATATACATAATCATCTAAACCATCACCAAAAGCACTTGCAGGTATACCAAACTGCATTGCTGCTCCAATGTTCCTGTAAGACTTTAAAAATTTATATCGATCAAACCTATCCGGACAATATTTCCCTGCAATAACTTTCGTATTCTCAGATAAGAAGGCTTTAGTACCTCCAACATGATCCGCATGACCATGAGTATAGATTATATATTTAACCTCCTCCTTAATCCTCGGGGCAACTAATTTTGCATTTGGGAGGCTAATGAGTGTATCAACAAGTACTGTTCCTTCTCCTGTTTCAAACCATACACATCCTGCAATTGGAAGGTATGCAGTATACACTCCGTCCATAATTTTCGAAATTTTCGGCTCAGAACTTGCTAATACGTTCATAGCCGTCGCACTATCTTCTTTCATTTTTTTCATCCTTTTTTACTCTTCTAATTTCTTATCAATAACTTCTCTCATATATTTAAATCCTGGAGTTAAATTTTCGGTCAAACTCATCGGAATTAAAGACCGGATAGGAAAACCAAGACCCTGCTTACCACCCGTCTTAAATAAGTTCTTCAATACATAGAAAATAAACTCTCCCGGCATTCCTATTCCTATTTCATAATCTTGAATACCTCCGAAAGCGCGATCACCCGCTCCAGGTATTACTATCTGCGCTTTCCGAGTTATAAAGGGAATTAACCCCCCCTTACCACAAGACTCCCCAAAGCCCTCAAAAGCCGATCTTACCGCATATTTCCTTTTATGCTCATAATTTAAGGCATGAATGATATGGGTTATCTGAGCGCCATTCCCAAAGATTAGAATTGTATCTGGTATTATAAGCGTCTCAGGCAAGGGAGAAGCAATAAGCCCACGATATCCCAGAGCAATAATATTTTGATAATTTTTCATATAAATTTTCTCTGCTCGTTTTTCTTCTGCTTTTTTATCCTTATGCCAGCCTTGTCTAACTTGGCTTTCGATAAATTCTTCCTTTGTTATAGGCACCCAGCCATGTCCAACTGAGGAGGGGGTGCAAAAATTATCTTCAGCTGATATACTATAACTTTGATTAAACTTTCTTGCCATTGTGAAAGTCTGGCAAATACTCATCTTTTTACCCATAGCTCCTGGTCTTGTGACATTCCGAGGGATTTCGCTCTTCTCTTTATAATATTTAATCGCAACGGGATAACTAGCAAGATGCAGTTTATCATATATCTCTTGTCCCGCTTTTTGATAATCTTCCTTATTGTTTTTATCTACCATTTCTTTCACTCTTTTTTTATTTTCTTTCTTAATAATGGCCAGACTCCTGGTTCATTCCACTTTCCAAACGTTTTAACCGGACCAAGAGTCGCATTTAAATGTGGTATTCCAAATGGTGAGGGATTAATCTTTTTTCCCGCCAGAAATAGGTTA
>WJIN01000365.1 GCA_014730295.1 Promethearchaeota archaeon
AAATTATTCTATAAATCCTGTATATAATACAATGATAGCAAAATTTTTTGGAATATTTTTTCATAGAGAGGTTTAGAAATTTAGAAATTTCAGAAAATACTTTTGATAAATTCAAGTTCATATATTTCATAAAACCCTTTATCAGTTAAGAACTGTCCAATAATTTTAACTTCTTTCTTATAATCTTGAATATTGTAGTGTTCGTTAATTAATTCAATAATATCTATTATATTTTTTACATTTTTTTGATATAACCAAAGACTAACTTCACCCATAAAGAGTTTTTTAAGTATATTGAGTACTTCCTTTGGATTAATTTCTATATATTTTTTCAATAGATCAAAAATGAAATTAGTACTATTTCCCAAATTTCCTCTGGTTAAATCGAGTACTTCATTCAGAATCCTTAGATGCCTTTTATGTAGATCTATTTTTTGGAAAAGTGTTCCATACCAATGAAGTTCATCATAAATATCTTCTATAGTTATTTCTTCTCTCTGCTTTAAAGATTTTATTTCATGCTCCCATAGACTTAAAATACGGTCAAGTATTTTTTCCTTTTCTGGAGAGTTTTTATAATTTTCATATATCTTAAATGTAAACCACATCATTTTTGATCGCATATTCGGGGTAGAATTTTTTAGAAATAAAGAAAAGATAGAGTCTTCACTTATGCTTTCAAGCTCAAAGACATAAGCAAGAACCATATGGGATGATATACCTTCAATTGATTTGTATGAAAGTTCTTCATTATTCATAACCATTTTAATAGCTCTAATATATTCATTCTGTAATACAGAATATATTTTTGAATTTGATTGATTATAGGATATGTAGCTTTCCCATGCGATGAGCCATAAATCTTTGAATTTTTCTATGAATATGATCGGTATCTGGTTTGTAGTCCATTTTTCATCTAAGTAAAATAGGTTATAGAGATTATAAGCAATGATAGAACGAATAATCTTGGCAGAACTATGCTTAGGTTTAAGAAGGTCCTCTAATTTTCTCTTTACTTCATGATCCATTCGATTTTTAGGAGGCAAGGTCCCAGTATTTGCTTTGTAAAGTGAATATGTAATAATTAACATCAATAGAGATCCGGTATAAGTATTAATAGAGAACTGCAAATAATCTCTGTAATTTGAATCATGTTTTTCTTTTCGAGGCTCTTTTATTGTTAAAAACTGACAAATTAGATCCCAAATGCTACTTAATACGTCTTCATCAAACTTAATATTTGTTAATGATAGGATTTCTCTAAAAAATTTAATAATTATACGTCTTAATGTTATAAATTTTTTCTCCCGTATATACTCTTTTGATAAAATTATCATTCTTTTAGCACATAATATAATATTAAACTCCTCATCTCCTCCAGATGCACGAATATAACCATCTATTATATGCTCAACGTAAAAAGAGGAAATCTTTCTAAAATCTAATAATAAATCTTCATACTTTGAAGGATTTTTTTTGATGAGATCTCTGGTAAAATAGCCTAAATTGGTATCTTCTGGGTGTTCATTAAGATAATTCACTAATTCTCCATAGTCTAATTCACTAATCTCCTCAGCATTTAATTTTTCTTTTTTAAGGAATTTTAAATCTTCATCTTTAATTGAAATTTTTTTATAGATTTCTTTTATCTCATTAGGCAAGAAATTTTCTATTGGTTGAGCCTTCTTTTTAAACCAATTTAGCTTATATCTTTTTTTGTAATCATGATATTTACTTATATTATCAAAAATTTTTGGTGTGATTCCAATCTTGGAATAATTAGGTCCTTCTTTTAGCCAATCCAAAATTTTTTCTTTTGCTTTATCAGATATAGATTTAAAATTATCTCTTAGTAATTTAGAATATTCATCCCAACAATTATCATTTTCAAAGATTTCTAAGGAGGTTAGAGCATTTTCAATTTCAATTGGGAAAATTTTAGAATTAGAAATTAAAAGATAAAGTTGAATTCTTCTAAATATAGTCCATTTATAATCAGAAAGAACTAAATAAAGATTCCTAACAAAATCTTTATCACTTTTTTTGATATAATCTAAATAATAAATAATTTCGTTTACAAGGAGATTCTCAATATCATTCACTGATTTATTTTCGATATTAGGTCTCCATATCTCTGAATAATCCATATTCTTATCTTGATATTTAAGATCACGTTTCAAATATTTGGATAAGCTATTACATAATATTTGAAAATATTGTGTAGTTATAGTTTTCAAATCGATTACTATTAATTTTTTTCTCAAATCTTTAAAATCTGAAAAGAAATAATAAAATTTATTAAACAATTCATTAGTTTCGATTTTTATTTTTGGTTCTTCTACGGAAAAGATCAACTCCAATATTTCAAGAGCCTTATCATTCTGGCCTTTAGTTAGATATTTATTAATTAAATCTTTTAATTTCGCTAATATTGGTATAGACACATAATATGAAATCCATTTTTTTAAAACTGGAATACCATTTTGAGAGATTTCTACGGGCATTTTATAAAGACACTGTAAAAGAGGCCAAAAGATTTTATAATTTTTGGAATCTGCTAATGATCTAATAATGAATAGGACGTCGTTTGCTCTTTCTTCAGAAATTGTAATTAAGTAATTGACTTGAGGCCATATTGAAACCATCATTATTCCATCAACCATATCGGTTCTAGGCTCTTTGAAAAAGTCATTTTTAAGGAGTAAATCAAACCACTTTGGAGATGATAATCTAGTGAAAAAATATTGTGAATGGGATGGTTTACTTAATAATTGAAACAACAAATCAATATCTTCTTGATTAGGTTTCTCTTTTTTAAGCAGTTTATCTAATTCTCTTAATATCTCAATATTAGATTTTAATATCTCAGAAATTATGATTTGAAATTCTTCAAATTTTTCTTCAAAATCTCTTTGATTTGTGTTTTCTCCATTTGAAATACTTTGAAAATCTTTACATAAATTTGTAAATTTTTCAAATAATCTTTTCCTTAACATTTCTGATTTTTCAGGTAAAATATCTACACTTTTAAAATAGTCTTGCTTTAATTGATTTAAGAAATTACAAATAAGATTTAGCGAATTGGATACTTGAGAAAACCTAGCATTGAGATTTGTACTACGAAGTGTTGAGATCGCACCAATGAAATGATTGGCAGTATCCTCATCTAAATCTAATAGAGTTAAAAATAGATTAGTTTCATTAGTTGACATCTTATCAGTTGGAACTTCCATTTTTTTCAGATTTCCCTCAAAATATAAATTTAAATCCCTTTTAAGTTCTCTTAATGAAGTATATCTTTCAAGGGGATTTCGTCTTATCATCTTGCCTATAATGATATCAAATAATACACCATATCCCGGATTTTTAGACCAAATATATTGTCCGGTGCCTCTTGGTACTTCTCCACTTAATAAATCATGTATAACAT
>WJIN01000366.1 GCA_014730295.1 Promethearchaeota archaeon
CCGCACCCCATGAATATGATAAGGATCATCCTAAGCATAAATTCAATCAGCCGGATGGAGCCACCAAAGAGATGTTGAGGATTTTGGATGATAATAAAATAGATCCAAATAGAGTTATGTTTCATTGCTTCTCTGGCCCGAAGGAATATGGTATATCTTTACCCGAAAAAGGTTTTATATTATCCGTACCGAGCTCGGCATACGGATATAAAAATTGGAGAGAAAATACTAAAGATTCACCTTTAGACTCGCTTGTCACAGAAACTGATAGTTATTATCAGCATCCATATAAAAGAGGACCATATAATGTGCCCACAAATGTCCGATATTCGATAGCGGCTATTGCATATACTCATGAGGTCTCTCAAGAAGAGGTCGCCGAACAAACCACACAAAACGCAATCGAATTTTTTGATCTAAAAATAAAATAAAAAGAGTTCTTTGATGATCTATTAGGGTAATTTCACATTGAAATGGACCCTTTACGGAAATCAGTTTTCCCCATGAGAGCATTTATCAGTATGGGAGACCTGTTTTTTACCAAGAGCTTTGTTTGTTCCATCACCCGAGAGATATTTACCTCATTTTTTAGCAGTAGTCCTTCTCCTCCATAACCCTCAGCTACTATGTGATAATCTGTGTATCTTAGAATAGTTCCAACATTTTCTTTCAAATATTCCACTTGATCTCGTTCTATCTGAGTCCATCCAGCATCGTTCCCAACAACAGCAATTATAGGAATATCATGGCGAACAAATGTATCGAACTCAACAATGCTATATCCTGCAGCCCCGTCTCCCCAAAATAACCATACTTCTGAATTTGGATGAACCAATTTAGCGGCTAAGGCAAATCCTGCACCGACACCAAGAGTGCCATATGGACCAGGATCAAGCCACGATAAGGATTTTGGGGGCTTAATGATATATGATGTCGTAGCAACGAAATCTCCTCCATCCCCTATGATAATGACATTTTCTCCAATATAGGTTTCAATATTCTTTAAGAGTGCTAATGGATTTAAATAATCAGTCTCCTCACTTGCGAAATGTTCAATTTTTTCTTTTCCCTCATTTTCCCATTCATTTAGCATTTCATACCACTCCGACCATTTGGCCATGTTAAATGAAAACGATTTAGTCAATTCTACAAGAAACGTGGCAGGATCTGCTTGAATTGCTAAATCTGGTTTTTTATTTTTCGTTAAATCCTCATCGCTTCGGTTTATTGCGATATGAAATGCGTCCTTATTAATAGACCTTCCATAACCTAATCGAAAATCGCAAGGCATTCCAACAATTATTACTACATCAGCATTTCTAAGAGCTTTAGAACGACCATGGCGGAAATATGAGGGATGATCTTTTCCCATTAAGCCCCTCGACATGCTCGCCAAAAAAACGGGGACACCAAACTTTTTTAAGCCATCCGAGAGTTCCTCGACTAATTCCACTCTTTTTGTAGTCTGTCCTCCTAACACTAAGATTGGATTTTTAGCATTATTGATTTGGGAGGCAACTTTTTGAACCTTTTCTTGATCGATTTCAAATGGAACTATTTGTTCATCAGATTTAGATTTAATCTCATCAATGGAGCAGGCGAAAAGTTTATCAACATGACGTCTCAAGTACCAATTTACCATTTTTTGTTTAAACGTGGAAGATTTAGACTCTGATCGCCGTCCATACCATTCTCGCACCAATTCCTCCTCATACAGAAGGTCAATGGGACATTCAATAAAGACCGGTCCAGGGACACCCGACATAGAAACATCGAATGCTTCATTTAAAATTGGCTCGATATCACAATTTTGTTCAATAGAAGTCTCCCATTTTGTAATAGATTTATATAATTCAATTTGTTCTATATCTTGAAGGGCGCCCTTCCCTTGAAGCATGGTCGCGGCAGCACCTCCCAGTAATATAAGCGGAGATTGTGCCATCTGAGCATTTTTAATAGCGGTAACAGAGTTAGTAACTCCGGGTCCAGCCGTAACTACGGCTACACCAGGTATTCCAGTAAGGCGTGAAACTGCATCTGCAGCAAAAACCGCAGTAGGCTCGTGACGTACATCAATCACTCGAATACCACTTTTTTTGGCGCCCACCAAAATAGGCGCGATATGTCCCCCACAAAGTGTAAAAATAAATTGCACACCTTTATTCTTTAGCACTTGTCCGATTATATCCCCTGCGTTCATTAAGATCCCCCTCCAATGATATGTTGATCTGGGCTATAACAGATGAAAGTTCCCTCAAGAACGGTTATATTATTTTTATTGCCCACTATCACATTAACCATTGACTTTTTTCCTTCTTGATTTTTAACCATTCCTTCCGCAATGAGAGTATCTCCGAGCAGGACGGGTTTGATAAAATTCACTTCTGCTTTGGTTAATACGACGTTTGGGTGGTTCACAGCAAGCATCGCCGCATAATCCGCAAGACTGAATGTAAATCCTCCGTGGATCAATCCCGATTCATCTAAAATCATTTCTTTTGTGGTAGTAAGCCTAATTTTGCTATAGCCTTCAGTTAATTTAATAGGTGTTCCACTTAAGCTCTCATTAATTTTTTTATGTGTGTTTTGATCTATCATCATTCTCAACTCGAATCGCTAAAAGATATAAATGTTCTGAATTTAAATAACTAGCATTTATCATTTCTAAATATCTTAATTTAAATTAGATTTTCGTCTGACTTATTTAGAATAAAAAGAGAATATTTATTACCCTTTAATCAAATCTTATTAACAATAAAAATTTTAAACATAATAGTAAGTTGAAAAATTAATATGGAAATTCAAATTGGTAAGATGATTCTAAACGGGATCCTCTACGCAATTTTATACATCGCCGCACCGCTTACTGCCTTGTTCCTTCTGGACTATTTCGGAATTTTTACATTAAGCCAATATTTCATTATAGGGATTATCATATTTGGTATAATAGGAGTTTTTATCGCAGTCCTGAAGAGCGCATATCCGAAAGATTCTGCAAAAAATAGAGTCATAATGTTCATAGTGACTATTTATTCTGGAGTGTATCTATTTTATATCTTCGGAGGGTTCGACCCAACTGTAGAATTAGGAAACTTCTCCATATCAACTGAACAATTAGAAATCACTTTAGGTTTAAAGTTAATTGCCTGGCTTTCTTTAGGAGCTGCAGCGGTAAGAAGCCTTCAATATCTTTTTGAAGCTTTTGAATTACGAGGGGTTTCGAAAGATTCCGCAGAATACAAGCGAAGAGCGCGACCGAGTCTATTATTTAAAGTAATAGGGACATTGGTGAGTTTGGGCTTAGCAATTTATATATTAACTTTAATCGGAAGTGGAGTAATGATTCGACCTAGTTTAAATACTAGCGCATCTGGTTTCAGTTATAGCGCCCCTGATAGTCTAAATTTTACTCTTAATTATGATCTCTCTAATGGAGGCATTTATCCACTGAGAAATGTAAATCTCAAATCTGAGATCTGGGTTGATTCCAGTGAAAACGATACTGCATTGCCTCCTAATACAAAAATTGGAGAATCTGGAATTACCCAATATTCAGAAATCGGGGCTTTCTCGGGAGTAGCAAATAAAAATATAACTGTTATTATTGATACTGGCTATGTCGATGATTTAGCGACTACTAATGCTACCTTAAGTTATCATATAATATTTGACACCTTTTTCGGAGGCATAACGATCAATTTAACGCTCAAAATTCCCGTACCATGGGATCCAAGTTCTATTCCATAAAATTCTTTCTTTTTATTTTATAAGTATTGTACTATTGACTTTGAGGATCTATTATATTCAAAATAAACACGAGCATCCAATATTGAGAAATTATTGCATATTAGTTTTTTAATATCTTTTTTGGTTATTTTACATGTTTTTACGGGTTTTAGACCAATTATTTTAAGATATAATAATGGTAATTGATAAATAGTAGGTTGTAGCTCTTTTCTTACATCTTTTAGATATTGAGTTAATTGGGATAAGAGGTATTCGAAGAACTTATTTCTCTGCTTGAATTGAAAAGGCAAACAAATTTCTTTCCAAATAATTTTTCTATTTAACAATTTAATGGATTTTACTCGTTTAGAGATTTCATCAAAATTTTTAAAAACCTCTACTAAAAAGACACCTCGATTGAATAAGCTGTCAACAGAACATGCCGCTTCGGTAGATCCAGGATTATAAATCCATCCACCGATTGTGTATTGCAAGTGGAAATGTCCTAAGGCCAAGTAATCCACTTTATTTTTTAATTTATTAACCACATAGAGATTTAGACCTGGTACATTTTTCATCTGTCCTTCGATACCGAAATGCTGAATTAAGATGTTGAATTCATCTGCTTTTTTATCAATGGATTTATAAAGAGTTCGAATGTGTGATTCTGGCTTTTCTCCCTTATAAGAAGTTCCAAAAATATTGGCAAATTTAATTTTCATTAAATTACCCCTTTTAGATTTATGATTATATTCTTGAAATTCTAACTGTTGCTTACTTTCTCCATACTCACCAACTCCCAAAAGAATTATCAATCCCAAATGGTTCATCACTGAAAGCCATGACTGTTTTCTCTCTGTTTTTAATCCGTGGGAATATCTCCTTAGATCATGATTTCCTTCTATCGCGATAATCGGTATCGTTTTATTTGTTTTAGCGTGAAATTTTTCAATAAGTCTAATTATTTGTAAAAGTTTTTCGGGCAATATATCTATGGAAGTAAAGACATCCCCAGCTAAGATGATGAAATCAACTGAATTTTTAATCCCTAAATATAGTACCTGCTTGAACGCATTGATAAAGTCATCAGCACGATCTTCATTTTGATATTGAGTACACCCTAGATGAATATCGCTTGCATGAATGAATTTAATGCTGTGATTCTGTTTTGAATGGAGACCTTGATCTTCAGCTTGAAACTTCATAAAATAAGATCTAAATTGAATATATTAACTAGATCGAAATAGGGAATCTCCTCTATTTAATTATGATACCCACTAAAATTTCTAATACCTTAATTCTAGTCTAATTCAACTGCACTATTACATTTGTTGCATTTACGGACTCCGCGAAATAATTGATTTCCACATTCTGGACATCGATATCTTTCTTCTTCCAGCTCAACAAACTTTATGGTTCCCTTTTCACGCCACGTGGGAATGGTCCGAATCATCACGTTTTTCGCTTTTTGTATAGGAAAGTTGGTGATATACTTGCATGGCCATTCACTACATTGGAAACAGCCTTCAATGTCCTTATTGTTCGCACACTTTTTAATCGGACAGCTCTGACACACGGGAAAAACAATCCCTTCGGAAAGACACCCAGTACATGCGATATCATCGATACTTTTGGAAAACATCTTATATACAGGTAGAAGGGCCTTCTTAAATTTTTCATTGTTATCCCGGTGGGCGATATATATAGCGCATACCCCGCAATAGAGTCCGCACGGAGCCAGCAAATCCTTATTTATATTTTCCATCTCTAATTTCATCTCAATATTTTGATATTTTCTATAATTCCCTCTAACTATAAATAAGTTTGTAAATTACTATATTATAATATAGTAATATAGTAAAATGGTGTATTATAATGCTGGAAAAAAATACTCCTATCCATCAAGAACTCGAAGATCTCAACAAAAATATCTCATTCTTGCAAGATCTTGTCCTAAAGATGAAAATTCAGTTAGATTTGCTTATACAGAATAAATATAAGGAAGACAATATTTCTCTGTTAACTATTACAGCTGATGAGGAAGTCCAATCATTTTTAAAACATAGACCACGAGACTGTCACATTTTAGAACAATGTACTGCGATGATTGAGAAAGGGGCTCTGAAAATCTTGAGGGTATTCACCGAAAAAGGACCAAATGCGGCAACCCACTTATTGCACACATATATCCAAAAGATAGATAATGCCCAATCCAAACAAATATGTCCCGATGAGCAATGTCTTGCTAAAGCCCTGCATGTTTATGAAGCTCTGAAGAAACTAATCTATACTGCTCGAACTGAAAAAAAGAAATCCTCTCAGAGAATATATGATTCAAAAGAGGATTTTGCATCTCTCGAGGATATTGAAAAGGAATATCAGTTAATTTCCCCATTGTCAAACGAAAAACGAATAAAAATTTTAAAAATACTAAGCAATGGAAGTTTATATTATAACCAATTGGAAGATAAACTGGGGATAAAAGGGGGACATTTTCACTTTCATCTTGAAAAACTCTTAGAGGTGGATTATATCACCCAAAAGGAAAGCAAGGGTCCCTATTCAATTACAAAAAATGGAATGAAAGCCTTAGAACTCTTATATGATTTAAAGGAAGAGATTCTTTTCTAAAAATTGGAAGATGAATAAAAAAGTAGGATAAAATTGCGAAATTGTGATTCTATTCTAAATTATATTTTGTCAGCACGGTTCTATCTGTTTGTTCGGTGGAATTTGCAAGCTCAAGGGCTGCTTTAGAATATCGCATAGCTAATCCCATATCACCGCCTACTCGAAGTTTGTTTTGCATCAATGCGGTAATAGGATCCAATTCTTTAAAAGCTAAGGCCTTCCATATTGGCATTGGGGCACTTAAAGAAAGGATAGGTTCTCGTGGAGGCTCCTCGCCCGGACGCAAAATCCTTGCATCAAGACATTTCCCTCCTTTTAGATCTAACCAAAGTCTAATATCATCTTCAATTTCTCCCGTATGTTCCATATAATAAATCATTCCACCTTCTTGGTCAATGCCCCAATCTTTAGCAGCCTCCTCATAATTGGTATTTTTATTCAAAGCTATTTTATATTCCTCGGCAAATTTATCTGCCTCGTCCTGTAATTCCTCAAATTTTACCATAACTATTCAGCTTTTCTTTTTTGAATTTAATATTAATTTATTTAATCTATATTAGATAGGAACCTATTAAAAACTTAGTGGTGATCAGTATAGTTTAAATAATATCGGATATAAACTATAGGTAAGAAATAATGTTATTAAAATGTGAATTTTATGGTTGATAAAAATTTATTAATGGAAATGAAAGAAAAGTTCGAAGGAGGTCCCGAAACAGCAGATATTGGCGATACCTTGAAAGCTTTCGAATTATACAGCCAATTAGCAGAGAAGAGTGAATATCTAAAAGAGGAGATTGAAGACATGAATATTGCTGTACAAATGATAATCTCAGATAAAGACAAAAAGTTTTGGGTGAAAGTTGATGAAGGTGATATGGAATATGGAGAAGGAGAATTAGAAGACCCCTCCTTTACTTTTACTGCTGATTTCGAGACAGGCGCGGGTCTATTATTCGGAGAGATAGACGCAACAAGCGCATATATGGCAGGAGACATAACTGTCGAGGGAAATTTACAAGACGCAATGGCGTTTCAAGAAATAATTGAATTAGCCTTAGAAGCCTTTGAAGAAGAAATCGAAAACATGTAGAACCGAACTTGCATCAAAAAGAATATATTTCTAATGTTCTACTCTTTTTTTCTTAGCTTTATTTTATAATAAATTGAAGGACTATTATTATTTAAATTCCAGAGATCTTTACAACTGTTAAAGGAATATTCCATTCAATACATCCGACAAAATTAGGATATTGATTAAATCATGCAACTCTTACAACTATGTTGGGAAGATCAGAATAGACTTCTTTTTAAGTTCCAGAAAGATCAAGAGGATATGGAACACTTACTTCCCGATAATATCAAAAGTATGAATATAAAGTTTGAGTTGCTAAAAGTGCATGATAGGGCTCCAAATATCATTCAAGAACCATTCTTATTATCCATTAAAGACTTCCACTTCTCTGCGAATATTATCGCATTTTCAATCGAATTAGACAAATTAAATGATATTGAAAACCTTAAAATTAAAATTATTCGACTTACAATATTCTATTATTCAGGAGAGAGAGAAGAAATCTTTATCAACCGATCCTTTCAATTATCAGAAATCTTATATGACGACGGTGAATCGCTTGAGATAATGGAAGAAGAAGTAGTTTATGAAACAAAGACTCGTTATTCTTACAAGAAAAAAACAAGTGTTAATAAAAAATCTAATTCCAAACAACAAGCTCAATCAAGAAATCGTATACAAAAAACGAATTCAACGCGAAATATAATCAAAAGCAAATCGGGAGCCACAAATCAGACTAAGAAAAATATTACTATTTCCGAGTCTGAATACCATAAGTGGCTCGAATTGAAGGGTGAAAAAACGTGGGATACCACTTTATATATGGTCAGGAAAGGTTTTGGTGAGCTATCAGAATTAAAAACCGAAATTAAAGAACTCAATTCTGCGATAAAACAAATTGCGTTAAATAAGTCCTCTGCCCCAGCAAACCCAGTATACCTACAAGCACCTCCTGGTACTCCAAGCTCTCCTGCACAGTTGAATCCTCCTCCAGGGACAAAATCTCCTCCTTCCGTGAATAAGAAGTATTCACTCAGCGAGACAAATACAACTAAAGTTTTTCGCGGGGAAAAGGATCCGAAATCGATGAATGTCCAAATTGAAATAATGAGAGAAATGAAAGAAAAATTTGAAAGCGTGGGTGATGTGAAAGAGTTACTCTCTAAAGTACCCGAGGAAGAAAAATCAAAACCAAGAGCCAAGACCGATCATTTAGGATTCTTAGAATTCAAACAAAAAAAATCAGAAAAGGAGCGAGCTAAACAGATTAAAAAACTAAAAAAACTTGGATATGATGAAAAGGTTGAACAATTGTCATTCGAAGAATTAGAGGACAAAATCGCATTATTAGTTGCGAAAGAACAATATAAAAAGAAAAAAGATAATTAATCTGAGACTTCAATTTCTAATGAATCTAAAATTTCTACTAAATCTAAGACTTCAAAATTAAAACCAAATTCATTATTCGCATCGCTAAGATTCGTTTTGCAAAACGGACACGTGGAAGAGATGATTTCTGCTCCAGTTTTATTTGCTTCGTCAAGCCTCTCTTTAGAAATCTTTGCTGCCCAATCTGGATATCCGATTTTCACTCCCCCTCCCGCTCCGCAGCACCATGAATGGTTTCTATTTCTCTCCATCTCGACAAATTGAATTCCTGGGATTTTTTTGTAGACTTCTCGCGGAATTTCATATATCCCCATATGTCTTCCTAAATGGCAAGGATCATGATAGGTTATTGTCTTGTTATAATCTGAGTTAATTATTAGTTTTCCCTCATCAAAAAGTTGTTTCAGTAATTCTACGGTATGATATACTTCAAAATCATAGTCTTCTCCAAACTTTTCAAAATCTTTTTTCAATGTTCGATAACATCCCGCACAAGAACTTATCACCTTTGTTGCTCCCGCCTTTTTTATTTTCTCGATATTATATCGCATAAATTCTTTGCTATTCTCTACTTGGCCTGTCCTTATCATCGGGCTAGTACAACAGTGCTCATCAATCAGCGTAAAATCTATTCCCGCCTTTTTTAATAACCTTAATGTCGCGTCACGTAAAGATTTTTGTCTATAATTAGAAGTGCATCCGATAAAATATACCCATTCCGCTCTATCTGGTAAATCATATTCCGTCTTTAATTTTTCATTGTCAGAATTAGGTTCTCCATATGGATTCCACATTTCTGGGTTGGTTGCTCGTTTAATTAATTTCTCTTGATTATCTGCGGGACCGATCTCTTTTACTGCCACTTCTCTTAGAGATTCAATAATATCGACAATATAATCTGCATGAGGCGCTTGACATGCGTCCATACACGCTCCACATGTAGGACACGCAAAAATAACATCTTTTAGATCTTGGGTCCACTTCAACTCCCCTAATAACAGACCTCGTGTGGTCCTGATTCTCCCCGATGCCCAAAAGGATTCAAATAGGAAATTTTCTCCCGAGGGACATGAACTCGTGAATCCTTTGTATGAATATTTACAAGTACTGCATTTGATGCAGTGATCAAGAGCCATTTGAATATATTCTTTTCCCATTATACCATCTGGAATTCTAATTTCAGTCATTTAAGTATTCCACCTCCCAGGATTGAATATCCCGTTTGGATCCATACATTTTTTAATCTTTTCAAAAAGATTTAGCCAACCAGGATTAATTTTTTTTCGCATCTTTTCTGTCATCCAAATTGGAGTTTTATAAGGAATGCATCCTTCTGATATGCAAAATTCAGTAATTTCATTTAATAGCGTATGGATTCGCTCTTCCTCTCCTTCTTTATATTTGTTATATCGGATAATAGGTCTGAAAATTCCATAATGACCCGATTTCATAATTTTCATGTATACAAACGATGGAACGTCATGCTTATGAAAGATTTCATCTACGTTTTTTATTAAATTCTCTAATTTATGGGTGGGAGCATACGAACCAAACCAAGTGAGCCCTGAGTACTCCACTAATGATAATAAAACCGCAGGAAGATCTAAATGACATCGAACGCGTAAATTGAAAATTTTTGCGAACTCATCCACGTCAGCGATGATAATATTTTTTCCTTCTTGCTTTAGCTCATTCAGTTTATCAAGAACTATTTCACTTTTTGCATCGAGTAGTTTTTTCGTTTTTCCAGAAATGGGAAAAAGCGCCGCAAAATCAGGCTCACCGGGATATTTTTCTGGTTCTGGAATCTCTACTGTCATTTTAACAACCTCGGTACTTACGGCTGAGATATCATCAACAACATCTGTTTTACCTACTTCTCTTATCACTGGCGCTACGTCCGTTAATCCTTTAACTAAAACTAGAAATGTTTTATTATAAGGTGGATTCGGCCAGAGCTGTACAGCACATTTCGTTACGAGTCCAGTCATCCCCTGCCAATTTACAAATATTCCCATCAGATCTGGCATGGGATACCTACAAAACCAACTATCCTTATCTGCATTATCTTTTCCATAAAAACAAGATCCTATTCTGGCTACTTGTCCATCCGCAGTAATGACTTCTAAACCATTGATCGAGTCACCCATAGACCCAATTTTACACGACAAATTGTTCATTCCGCTCAATATGGCATTCCCCACTACACCAGCATAAGGCGGAGCATAGGGATAACTATATCGCAAATGAGGATAGTTCTTGTCCAAATGTTTTTTTAATTGTCCAAATGTGACACCTGGCTCTAATAGAGCGTACATCATGTTTTCATTGATATGAAGGATCTTATTCATTTTTTTGCTGAAATCGATAATGATACCTCCTTTCTCAGGTATAGTTAGCCCTCCTACATTGTTACCTGTAATATAAGGGACGATAGGAATAATATTTGCATTACAAAACTTTACTAACTCAATAAGTTGCTCCTTATTTTCTGGAATCACAACAAAATCGGGCATGTGAGGTTCACATTCAGTCATATCATAGGAATAGGGATATAAATCCACGGCCCTCTGAGTTATATTAGTGCTCCCAAAGATCTGGATGAGTTTTTCATACACTTCCTCTTTACTAATACCATTATAATGTTCTTTCTCTTTCGTAATTGTCATTCTTTTCTCACCATTTATCGTATTTTTTGATTTAATTCATAATAATTTTGATTAGGATTTTTTGCGACCATTTTTAGGGTATCAAGAAAGATTTTCTTAAATCTAAGGACTGTATTTAGCTTATAGATACCTTTTATCTTTAATTTTCTGGTTAAAATTGCTATCGGGAGACTTAATCTCCCATAAGCAAGGTCTAATAAAGTATCCAAACTCATTCTAATTCTCAAATCTGCTTTCCCAAGATCGTCTCCAAAATCGAACGAAATAGTATTTTCGCGGAATACTACCATAGAGGGATAAAAATTTTCTATCTCGATGATGATTTTTTTGTTGTAATCGTGAATTAGTTTCTGCAGTTCATTCTCATCTCTATAACTTAAAATATTTTTAACCGATACAGAAAGAAGATCCTTTGGTTGTTGAATTTCAATCATTTTTTTTTAACTCCAAACTTTAATACAACTAAATTGATCTTTAATTTATAAATATTTAATTATTTTCTAAATAAATTACTCTATATAAATGAATCTGATTGATTGATAGTGAATATTAATGATCATCTCGCACGTATAATAGTATTTTTTGAGGATAAAAATACATCTTCCCAACCTCTTAGAATGTATGAACTAAATGATTCACTAAATGAATATTTCAGAAATTACGAAATTAGTGTTGAGATAGACAAAAACAAGGACATAGTTCTTAAGGAAGAACTTGGAATAGAACTCGGTGGAATGTCAAATATATCATTTTCTATGATTTATCCTACCAGCAAAAAGTTAGATGATGACAGAGATTTAGTTTTTGTATTGGGAAACGAAATTCAGCAAATCAAAACCGCGACTATTAATTTCGGAATATTTATTTTGATTCAGTTAGATCAATTAGATGATTCACTTTTTACTCAATTACGACATTTCTCTTCCATCTCAAATGATATTGAAGGATTTTCTATTCGCTCAATACCACGACGATTTTGGTGTAGAATAAGCGATGAGGTAATTAAGAAAGGATTCTCATTTGAGTTTTTAGGTAAAGCTATAATACATAGCTATAAGAAAAGATATGAGGGCTTGATCAATTCTATTAAAGTATTTATGACTAATTCGAATGAAATTGTAATCACAAAATTTCTCACACATATTTCAAGTATGAAAGCAGAGATTAATCAGCGATGGAAAAAAAAGATAGAAGATTGGAAGAAACGCATTGACTGCGACTATCAATGGGCATGTGAAATCTGTCCCTATATTTCTGCATGCCAGAATATCCAACAAATTTTAGAGAGAAGAAAGAAAATAGAAAAATAAAAGAGAGTTCGATATAATATGGAAATCGGTCCAAAGATTATCGCAATTACAGGCAAAGGAGGCTCTGGAAAAAGTGTGACCACAACACTAATGACGAAATTATTATCTGAAAAATATAATAAAAAGCTCCTCCTAATAGATGCCGATCCTACCCATCCACACCTCAGTTATATGGTCAATCTAATTCCCGAAAAAACCATTGAAGATGTAAGAACGGAAATAATTAAGGAATCAATAAATAAAACCTTAGAGGTGGATAAAATTGCTCAGAATATCGATTATAAAATCTATAATATCGTGAAAGAGTCGAAATCTTTTGGTGTCTTATCTATTGGTCAACCCAAAATTGAAGGATGTTTTTGTCCATTGAATAGTCTTTTAAGAAATGTTATAGATTCTATTTCAAAAGATTATGATTTAATATTAATTGATTGTGAGGCAGGGTTAGAGCAAATAAATCGTAAAGTGATAAGAAATGTAGATATAGTATTAATTATTTCAGATATGTCCGTTAGAGGTATAAAAACCGCGAGCTCAATAAAAAAATCGGCACAGAGATTTACAAGTTCCAAGTATATTGGATTAATTTTAAATAAGGTGAAGGGAAGTTTTCAAACCCTAGCGGATCATATCGCAAGGTTGGATTTACAAGTGATTGGAAAGATCCCCGATGATGAAATGATATCTCAATTTGATCTACAAGGAAAACCACTAATAGATCTACCAGAGGACGCTCAATCCCTCTCTTCGGTCGATACTATTATAACCAAATTATTTTCTCTAGATTATTGATTTTCTTAAGCTATTTGAGCCATTAAACTTAGAGGATTTAAGAAAATTAAAATTATGAAATTTATATTAAAAATATTAAATAATAAATGCCGATTATAGAAATAATTATTGTTTAGACCCACAAGAAGGACAATATTTCGCATTTGTGGGTATTTTATCGCCACAAAAAGGACAAAATTTATATTGTTTTTTGGAAGCTTCTTTTGTATCTTTTTCTTTTTCAATTTTTTCTGATTTTACCCTATACGGATTTAAAACTTGTGTAGGGTCTTGAGGTTCGTAAGATTGGTGAGCGCTCGATGTTTTGGAACTGTAATTTTTATTACTGGTGAATATGGATTTTAGAATGACAATAATAATCACAATAAAAATAACAAATATAACAATCCCAATTATAGCAAATACTATAAAGGTTCCGGTAAAATCAATAAATGGAAAAAAGGTCATAAGACTCTGGTTTATTCTGCTATTAGTACTTTTTTAGTAAATAATAAAAATTAAATTATTTATATTTTGTTATCCTTCTGAGAAGTTAAAACTCTTGACATATTTTCGCGAATTTAAGGATAAAAACCCCTTAATTCAACAGCCTTTGCTACTCGGCTTACTGAGATTATATAAGCGGCTATTCTGGGGGATATTTGCTTTTCTTTTGAAATCCTCCATACCTCCTCAAACGCATTTAAAATAATTTTTTTTAACTCCTTATTAATACGATCTAAGCTCCAGAAGTAGGAACTGGTATCTTGGATATATTCAAAATAACTGACACATACGCCTCCTGAGTTCGCAAGTATGTCTGGAATCACCAAAATATTGTTATTATTTAAAATCTTATCTGCTTCTGGGGTTGTTGGACCGTTTGCACCTTCCAAGACGATATCGCATTTAAGATCTCTCGCATTGTCAGTAGTAATTTGATTCTCAACTGCAGCAGGTATTAAAACATCACATTCAGTTTTAAGAAGGTCATTGTTCGAAATTCTCTTGTAATGAACATTTGGATGCTCTTTTAATGATTTCCCTAGATCTCTCCACTCAATTAATTCATTTATGTTTAATCCTTCATTTGAATATAATCCCCCTGAGATATCTGAAACCGCTAAAACCTTGCATCCTTCCTTATATAATAATTCGGCAATAGTTCCTCCCACATTTCCAAAACCTTGCACGATTATCTCTTGCTCTTTCAAATTACGATTTAATTTCTGACATAAAGCCTCTAAAACATAAAAAAGACCCGTTCCCGTCGCAGATTGTCTGCCAACTGAACCACCGATTTCGATAGGCTTTCCCGTCACGACTCCAGGGACTGGACGTCCTTTATTCATTGAGTAGGTGTCCATAATCCACCCCATAATCTGCTTATTTGTATTTACATCAGGCGCTGGAATATCTAAATGTGGACCGATTATGTTTATTATTTCTGAGGTATACCTCCTTGTAATGCGCTGAATTTCATTTTTGGATAAATTTGAGGGGTCACACAATACCCCTCCTTTTGCTCCTCCTAATGGTAAATTTAATAGACTCGTTTTCCATGTCATCCATGTAGCTAATGCTTTCACCTCGTCTAAGTTTACTTCGGGAGAGTACCTTATTCCTCCTTTTCCTGCCCCTCGTACTGTTGAATGTTGTGCTCTGTATCCCTTAAAGATCTTTAGCGTTCCATCGTCCATTTTTATGGGAATTGACACCATTAGTACCCTCTCAACTCGTTTTATAAATGTAAGAATATTAGAATCGATATCTATATATTCTGCAACAAGTTCTATTTGTTTTTGAGCCATTTCAAATGGATTCATACTCATATTTATTATCCCCTCTTATAATTATTATGGAAAAAGATCTCTCCATTCATGTGCTTTGGCTAATCTTTTGCCTGCTATCATGTATGCTGCCGTTCTTAAAGAAACATTTTTCTCAACGGATAGATTATATACCGCTTCGAAAGCCTTCAAAAGAACATTTCTCATTTCTCGATTAATTCTCTCCAAATCCCAAGAATATGATTGGATATCTTGTACATATTCGAAATAACTAATACATACACCTCCGCTGTTTGCTAAAATATCTGGAATAACGCAAATGTCCTTTTTCTCAAATATCTTATCTGCCTTCGAGGTTGTGGGACTATTGGCACCTTCAAGAATTATTTGTGCTTTAACTTCATCAGCGTTTCTAGAATACAATTGGTTTTCGGTGGCACAAGGACATAATATGCTACATTTCTTTGCTAGCAATTCAGAATTAGTAATCTTTTCTGAATTGTCGGATTTGAAATCTTTTACGGAATTCCCCAACGTCTTGAATGAAATCAAATGATCTACATCTAATCCTTCACTGTCATATACTCCTCCTTGAGAGTCGCTTATCGCTATAATTTTACACCCAGAATTATACAATTTTTTGGCAATTTCTTTTCCAACTTTTCCAAATCCCTGAATTGCAACAGACATAGATTCGATATCTAAGTTTTTTCTCTTGCAAAATTCCTCAAGCACATAAAACATACCCGTTCCAACTGCTCCTGTTCTTCCCAAAGACCCTCCCATTTCGGGGGGTTTTCCTGTGACAACTCCCGGAACGGGATGTCCTTTCTGCATCGAATACGTGTCAAACATCCATGCCATGATTTGTTCATCCGTACCCATATCTGGTGCGGGGATATCCAAATCAGGCCCAATAATATTGATTATCTCCGCAGTATAACGACGTGTTAAACGTTCTAATTCTTTTATTGACAAACGTTTTGGATCTACCTGAATTCCACCTTTAGACCCTCCTAAAGGCAGATTTAAAAGAGCTGTCTTACAAGTCATCAAAAATGCTAAGGCTTTTATCTGATCTATGGTTACATCGGGAGAATAGCGAACACCACCCTTCGCGGGACCCCTTAATGTGCTGTGATGACAACGAAAGCCCTCAAAAATTTCCAAGGTGCCGTCATCCATGAGAATCGGAATTGACACCGATAAGATACGCTCGACTTTATTTAGATAATTTAATGTATTAGGATTCATGTCTAATTCTCGTGCGGCGATTATAAGTTTTTTCTTCGCGCTTTTCCATGGATTAATTTTTATTTTATTGTTTTTCACAACAAATCCCTCGATAGTGTATTATGAAAGATATATGTTTGTTCCTAATAAAACTACTAGTATTTGTCCCATCAAAAGTTAAAATCCAAAAGCAGATCGTTAATAAAATCAGTTTATTAGCTTAATAATAAGCGAAGAAATAATATATATGAGTGTCCGTTCACATTTTCTGTTTAATTTAAAATTTCTCAGACATTCTTTAAATCCTTAGTATTATATTTTGGATATTTTAGATATATAATCCCTACTATTTCTAATTTTTATTCAAAAAAGAAAAACATTTAAATAGTTTTAAGTTGAAAAATGGATCTATGGCTAAAATAGATGCTTTAGCAAAAAAAAAAGAAGATGAATTGAAAACATTTGAACCTCGATCTCGCGGATACATGATTTTTCTCGTCATTTTCATGGGTCTCGTTGGTAATATGGATAATTATATCAGTTTAATCGAAACGCGTATTTTACCTGATATAAGAGGATCTTTTGGATTATCTCAACCAGAAATGTTATTATGGTTAAGTATATTTGGAGTTATATCTTTCGCAGTTTTCTTTATCGCTTGGTTTTTTGATGCTTTCGGTAGGAAAAAGGGAATTTTGTTATTAATGGCGACACTCTCAATACCTTGTTTGTTTATTGGTTTATTACCTGAGTTTCTTTTTGTGTTCTTGACAATGTATGGTATTTCTATTATGGCAACCCAATCGAATGCTTGGCAGATCCCAATTACAGAAGATTCTCCTCCAAAGAAACGAGGCTTATATGGCGGTTTAACATTCTTAATCGGATTAATCCCACTTTATGCATTATTTGGTGGTGATATATCAACTGCTTTAGGTTGGCAATGGGCTTATGGCATTATGTTTTTCCTTTTTCTGATCTTGCTGATTCCATGGTATTTTATGAAGGAACCGGAGCGTTGGAAGCGTTCTAGAGAAGAAGATCATGGAGGTAAATATCTAAAAATTAAGGCGGCTCTAAAATCTCTTAGTCGTAAAGATATTATCTACGTTGTTATCTCATCTATCGTATATACTCTATGGTCTATCTCATTTAAGTTAGGGACTCTAGGGGGGGGAGATTTTTATATCACTCAAGTTGGATATACACCTGATGAATTTGATACTATTTTAACGGTCGGAGGATTGTTAACTATGGTTGGTGCTGGAATCGGTGGATTATTAATGGATAAATTAGGAAGAATAGGTACTCTTATAATTGGATGTACAGGATCTGCGATTGGATATATATTTTTAGGGATCTCAACTTCACCAATTTTCTTCTGGATGATATACCTATTTATGCCCGTAGTTCTGGCATGGATTATGGTGTATTTTGGAGAAATATTTCCTACTAGGATAAGATCAACGGCCGTAGGAATTACAAACACCGCAGCACGGTCATCATATGTGACAGCTCCATTAATAGGAGCAGCTATAACAGCAGTAAATCCAAGTATGCTTTTTTACTGGATAATTGCAGGTTTGATCATTATCTTACCGATGTTCTCTTTATTAATTAAACCATATGAGACGAAAGGCCAAACGCTTGAAGAGATCGAACAAGGTAGGTAATTGAAGTTCAACATCTCTAAATTTTTTTTTTTTATAATTTAAATTAAATGTATTTAAGAAGAATTAAGTTGTTTTATTCTGTTTTGTTTTAAATATGAAATCTGTATTAAAAGATATTTGCCAACCAATTTCTGAAAGAAAGACTTATAAATATAAATGTTGAAAAAATTATAATTGAAAAATTAAAGTTAGATATATCAAATCTATGTCTGAAATAGGAAAAATTGAAGCTTTAGCAAAGAAAAAAGAGATGGAACAAAAAGACAAAGAATTTCAACGCTCGAACAAATATCAATGGTACATCGTTATTTTTATGGGTTTAGTTGGACTTATGGATAATAATCTGAATTTAATGGAAGCTGTTGCAATTGCTGGCATAATAGATGAGTTTGGCATAACAGAGGCTCAATTTGCGTTTTGGCAAGGGATTTTTGGAATTATAACCTTCTCAGTATTTCTCATTGCATGGTTTTCTGATGCATTCGGCAGGAAAAAGGGTATATTAGTATTATTAATTGTGATGGGAATTCCCTCGCTATTGTTACCTATAATTGCTGTGAATTTGTTAATATTTTATATCTTATATGCTATCATAATTACGGGGACGCTGTCTAATATGTGGGAGATCCCTGTCTCTGAAGAGTCTAATCCAAAAAAACGTGGTTTATTAGGTGGCATTGCGACTTTGATAAGTTTAATTCCCTTATATGCACTTATTGGAGAAGATATTGAGGCGGCCTTAGGTTGGAGATGGACATACGGAGTTTTCTTCTTCTTTATGTTGGGATTGTTAGTTTTGTGGTATTTCATGAAGGAACCAAAAAGATGGTCTCAAAGCAAAGAGGATAGAGGGCATGAACTCATGAAGATTAAAAGGGCTCTTAAATCTCTCACCAGAAAGGATGGAATGTATATCGTGATTTCTACGATTGTTTATGGAATCTGGGCAATTGCATTTAAATTCGGTACAAGTTGGGGTGAGACTTACTATACAAAGGTAAATACTACTATGCCTTTAGAATGGAAGACGATTCTGTTGGTTGGGGGACTCTTGATTTTAGTAGGAGCGTTAATTTCAGGAGTTCTGATGGATAAAGTATCAAGGAAAGCCACTTTAATCACTGGTTGTGCTGGTTCCATCACAGGCTTTATTCTAATGGGAACAATTGGACATTTTCTGGCTTTCTGGATGTGCTATTTATTTATGCCAGTAGTATTTACTTGGATAATGGTTTATTTCGCAGAAGTATATAGAACAGAGATAAGATCCACGGCGACAGGTATAGCTGCAACGGGTGCTCGAATTTCTTATGTTATCGCTCCATTAAGCGCTTCAGCTTTATTTATACTGAACCCAGCGATGAATATTTTCTGGATAGTTCCGGGTTTATTAATGATTATCCCTCTATTTACTCTTTTGCTTAAACCTTATGAAACTAAAGGTCAAACTTTAGAAGAGATAGAAGAACAAAGAGATAGATAATCGAAAATCTAATAATTCTTATTTTTTTATTACCTATTTACTGCGATATGTTAATAAGACAATATTCCACGAATTTAATGGGATCATTTGCAAATCCAGATGAATCTATTCCGCCTAATTTCTCTAATATATTTTCAGGTACTTGATTTTCTTTAATCCATAAGGAATTTAGACTCATTAAAGCTTCTAAGCCACATATTTTCTTTATATTGTTATTATTTAGATCTAAAGTTTCTAAATTCGTTAGAGTTTCAAGTCCGGAAATATGTCCAATTTCATTTCCAGATAGATAAAGTTCTTTTAAATTCTTTTGTTTTAATAACCCAGTAATCCTTTGTAAGTTATTTTCTTTGAGATTTAACAGTTTCAAATTGGCTAGATTATCCAATCCTTCAATTTTTCCTATATTATTTCCATTCAACCAGAGTGATTCAAGATTTTCCAGAGTTAATAATCCTTCAATTTTTTTTATTTGATTGTTATTTAGATAAAGCTCTTCTAATTCTTCCAGACTCTCCATGTTTTTCATTTTTTCAATTTGATTTCCCGCTAAATTTAATATTTTCAAAGATTTCAGATGTTCTAATCCAGAAATTTGCTCAATCATATTTCCTGCTATCCAGAGAACTTGTAAATTCTGGAGATTATCTAATCCTTCAATCGATTTGATAAGATTCCAAGAAAGGTCTAATTTTTCTAATTTATTGAGGTTTTCTAATCCCATGATTTTCGTAATTTGATTTCCTCGCAAATAAAGCTCCTTTAAATTTCTTAGATTTTCTAATCCTTTGATTTCTGCAATCTGATTACTTATTAGATGCAAGACTTCTAAATTTTCTAAACTCTCTAATCTTGATATCTCTAGTATCGAATTGCTCCCTAAATTTAAAACTTCTAATGATGTGAGTTCCTCTAAGCCATCAATCCGAGAAATTTCGTTAGAACTCAACTCTAAGTGCTCAATATCTTTTAATTTATTTAATCCTTTTACTTCTAATAGGTTTTTTATTCCTAATAGACCTAAATCTAAGAATCCTTTTTCGACTGGATATTTCTCTTCATTATATCGGACAAATTCCATTTTTTTCGAGAAGTTTCTGTTTATGTTTTGGAAAAAATTTGGATTAATCAACATTTATTCATTTTGGATAATAAAATTATCGATATTTTAAAATATAGAACTTATTTTTAATTTAGAATAAAAGTTTACACTTTTAGAGAATATATGATAATTTGTCAAAAATGCGGAAAAATATTAAATTTGGATAAGAAAACCAACGGGTATCATTATTGCCCATTGTGCAAATCGATCCAATATTTTATGGTATTTAGCTTCAAATGATAAAATCTATATATCGTGCACTATAACGGAATGAGACATAAATATAAATTATAGATTTATGTTGACCACCTTGCAAGGGTTTCTCATTAATATATAAGAATTATCCTCCAGATTATTGTCAACATAATTATGTTATTTTTTAAAAAAGGAATAAATAAATGATTTCACATGATCTCTTTTTGTATGAGTGATATTGAGCATAAAGATTCTGATAAAGGACTAAAAGTAGGATCTCAAATCCCTATTGAACAGATGACGGATATCAATAAAGATAGTTTAGATTTTACAAAGATTCTAAATGATTCTAAGGGGATCCTATTAGATTTCTTCCGAGGGGCGTTTTGAGTTCCATGCAAAGAACATTTAGAGAGAATAAATAATAATATAAGCGAATTTCAAAAACGAGAGGTGTTCTTTATAGCAATTGCTAGTGATAGTAAAAACCATCTTCAAGAATTATCCGATAAGTTTGGATATACCTTTCCTCTAGTTTCTGACAGGGGAGCAAAGATTGCGAAGAAATTTGATGTGTATACATTTGGAAGCGCCATAGACATAATCTATCTTAAGACTAAATTAGCGATTCCTTCCACCTTTCTGATTAGTAATGATTTGAAAATTGTATGGAGATATATCGGTACGAGAGAAGATAGACCTTCAATCAAGTTACTAACAGAGCAAATTGATAAAAAATTATAAAACCAGAGAGAATGATACAGATGCAAAAAAACGAGGCATCTGTTGACGACCTTTTGTTGGGGTTCTGGTAGTTAGATTCTTTTTTCACTATTTTTTTTTAGTTTTTAAAAATTCGGTTGGCTTATATATAGTGGAAAAAAAGCAGATAGAAAATAAAGTCTAAAATACAAGCTAAAAAAGCATGGTAAGTATATTCAGGAAAATATTGGTGAACTACCCTGAATGGACGGTACGGATGAATATTTTAAATAAAAAAAAGTTATTACTTAAATTAAAATAGATAAATGAAACGTTAATGACTTTTGAGACATTTTAAGAAAAGATCACTTAAAAAAAGTATAGGATTCTATTTTTAGACATTGATCATAATTTATTATCTATAATACATTTTAAATGATTGTTTGAACATCTATATTTCAATAAAATA
>WJIN01000042.1 GCA_014730295.1 Promethearchaeota archaeon
CATCAACCCTCTTTGAAGGAGGAATCTTTTCTACGGAAGTGGAAGGGATTTTCTACGACACACAGTCCTGAGATATGCCCACCAGCTAACGCTTAGCGGACTCGTAGGAATCCCCGTCCTTTAGGGCGAGGAGACTTCAATTTAGTCATACTATTTCTTTTCTTAAAATCTCATTCTTATAATCATATATATTTTATAAATTAGATAAATTCACAGCTATTTAGAGCGAAAGATGTAGTCTTAAATTCCTTCTAAATTGGTATTTCCTATTATAGAACAAAACAAACATCCATCCAATAGATGAAAATATAAGAAATAGTGAATAAAATTGAAAATATCTAAGTTCTTATTCGGATTTGGGATTCTCTTCTTCTTTCTTTTGTTTTTCCGACCCTTTCTCAAACATATCCAAGATGACTTCCAGGTTCAAATTATTAAATGCCTCAAATCCAAGGTCAAAAAGATTCTTCACGGAATCTTGTGCCATATCACTCAATCCCGTATCAACGTCCAATTGACTTAAGAGATCCTTTACGTCGTCTTTTGTGAAATCAAGAGGATTTTCGTTTCTAAATTGTTCTATCAGTTTCGCAATATCGATATTCGATTTGCTAAATCTATATTCTGGCTCTTTATCCATTTGTCTCACATTTATTTATAATATTTTGTTATTCTCTTAATTTTAAAGCATCGATTATTTTTATGATTCCTTCTGCTAATTCATAGCGTTGATCTCTATATTTATCTCTATTCAATTTTTTTTCGATGTTTAACGGATTGCCAACGCGCACTACTAAACCATCAATGTCAATCATATTAAAAATTTTAGTTTTTCGCGTGACCACTGCTACTGGAATGATGGGGGCATCTCCCGCTATAGCGAACTTGATTATTGAAGCCATAGCTTTTACTTGTGTCTCCTCATCCAATTTAGATGGAGGGGTCATCGCTACGAGATCGTTTTTTTGGTTTAGATATTCGAAAACATTATCAATCGGTTCTTGATCGTCTTTACTTTCTGTACTTCGAAACATCCCAAGCGTTTTTAATATTGGACCATAGACTTGATGGCGTATCAATTTTGGATCTAACATAAAGTGAATTTGTCTGCCTGATAATTGAATAATTGCCATCATATCGCGAAGAACATTATCACTAATAGTAGTTAGAATGGCCTTGTCGTGTAAGGGAATTTTTTCCTTTCCCTCTATCTTTAATCCTGCAAATGTTTCTAATGCCAGTCCTGTGATCCCATTGGTCAGCCCGTACAAGACTTTATTAAAATTTTCTCGACCACCAATTTTACCAAACATATCACTTCCTTTTTCTTCTGCTTCTGTCATATTAGTTCCTCCTTTTTTCTATTATAGTTTGTAAATAAATTCATTTACCTCTTCCATACGTTTTTCATAATATTCTTTTAACTCAGTCTCCGATACAAATGTTGGAATCACTTTCTCCGAAAACACATCAAATAGAGTTGATAACTTCATTTGATGTTGAGCTGTTCCTAAAAATTCCTCCCCAATATTTCTCAGCTGATTTAGAAAATCTTTTAATTCTTCCATTTTATCTCTTAGGATACGATAATTATTATTAAAGATGAAATTACTATATATTGTGTTTAGCACCCGTGTGGGTTATACGAATAAAGCTAATTTCATTTATAAAGGTTTTAATATGATTCAAATTATTATCAATTTCTAAAATACGGATACGGGTCCTCCATTCAGGAGAATGGCTGGTTTATGGATTACATACTCTTTAAGAGTTGATTTTATTTATGAAAAATGCTGAAACTAGATAGTTTTTAATTTGTTTATTTGTGAATTGTGGACGGGAAAAGAAGTAATATTTTAGGGGTTAAAATACAAAAAATTAAGTTTAGAATACTTCCCATTTTCCGCATCGAGAACCCCAACGTGCGACAATTTCGTTGCCTTTTTCTGGCATCCGGACTTGAACAATCTCACAATTATTTGGACAATCTCCACAATGAAAGGTAGAGGTCTTGAATTCGACTTCTGTTACATCAAGTCCTCTAAATGACGTTTCATGTCCGTGATCTAAATAATAATCTCGAACAAGAATACTCATCCCTAATGCGCCCATAAGGACGTTGTATTTTGGCACGATGACTTTATAGCCTAAATGTCGTTCAAATGCTTTAACAATTCCTTCATTAAATGAAACTCCTCCTTGAAATACGACGGGTTCTTCCAAATCTTTTCCTTTAGCAAGATTATTAAGGTAATTTCGAACTAAGGAATCACATAGTCCCGCAATTATATCCTCTTTGGAATGACCCGCATTTTGCTTATGAATCATATCGGATTCTGCGAATACAGTACATCGACCAGCGATTGAAACTGGGCTATTAGATTTAACTGCATACTCTCCAAACTCCTCTATGGGGATATTTAATCGGGCCGCTTGATGATCTAAGAAAGATCCGGTGCCTGCCGCGCATACGGAATTCATTGCGAAATCCACGATGATCCCATCCCGAAGAATAATAATTTTACTATCTTGTCCACCAATTTCCAGAATTGTACGGACATTAGGATACATTGATTGCGTTGCAACAGCATGAGCGATGATTTCAGTTTTTGCCAAATCCCCGCCGATTACTGCTTTTGTTAAGTATCGTGCTGATCCTGTCGTTCCCACTGACCTAATCGCATAATTCTGCAATTTTTCCTCATTTTCTATATGCTCTCTAAGTTTTGAGATCCCTACTTTCACAGAATCAATCGGAGAGCCTTGATTTCGTAAAAATACATGACTTAAGACATTGCCATCAAGATCCATTAATACGAATTTACAAGAGACGCTTCCAACATCTATTCCAAGAAACGCGTCCTCTTTGTTATCTTTAGTTTGAATCTTATCTGTTGCTTGCACTTGTACCATCTTTCTTTCTCAACTTTTAATAGGTTATATATTATTTACTTGATTTATTTTGGGTATGCATCAAATTTGAAAAGCTCTAATGAGAATTCATACTCAATTTGAATTCATATTTATTACTCTATAATAAGAGTAGATTATTAATTATTTTACTTAAATACTCTTTTTATTAAAAAACGCATCTTACCTTTTAAAAGACATCGTTCCTTTCAAACTATCAAAAATATTATTTTTAAGAATTAAGAAAAAGTAATTCTGAACTATTTTGCAATCAAATCAATAAAGTAAATAATCTCGGATATAATAGATTTGAAGTGAGAATTTTACTCTTTAGCTAAGCATATTATCTACTATATCTTCTATTGGAGAAAATACTTTAAGATTTCCTCGCCAATCGGGCAGAATATGATCATACAATGTTTCTATTCGAGAGACTAATTTGCTAAGAAATAGTTTGTGTAATCGGAGGACCTCATCACTGATGATAATTCCATACAAATGATCACCTGAGTATACGATAATGTTTTTATTATCCCTTTGGATAATAGAATAATCCATCCCAGACACTATATTATCCAAAATCATTTCGATCCCCACAATCCCCCCTGATTTGAGTGATTCTTTAGAATAATCTTCCTCACTACTCATATTTTTGTTATAAATTAACAATCCAGATTTGTGAGCGAGCAAGATAGACTCTATTTTCTCTTTCCAATGTAGTTCAGAAAGAGATGATATCGAGGTGAAAAACAGAAAAAGAAGCAAGATCCCAATAATTTGAAAAATGTTACCAGCTAATCGAAATGATAGATTTAATTGGGATACAACTAATCGTGTAGTTAGCTGATACCCAATGGCAACAAAAACAGTTCCGATTGAGAATTCAATCAAATCTGCTCTAAATTTCCTATTCTTGATTTCTAAATAATAACTCCCCTTTAGTCTTTTAATATAAAAAACCATATAGATAAAGAATAGAATCCAGAATAATGTGGAAAAGGTTGCGGCTAATTGAAAATCGATGAAATTGAATATGATAAAAATAAGAAATAAAATGACATAAATCGTAGAAAATAGAAATCTTTTATAGAAGTTGATCTTTCTCTCCGTCAAAAAAATAAACATAAAGGCGCCAAATATCCCTATGGAAAAAGCAATGGTTAATACAATATTTCCTTTCGAGGCTGAGGAAATATAATGATCTGCAATTACTATAAAGAACCACATAAAACTATATCCTAAAAATAGAAACAGAAAACCCCTATCTCCATAGAGATCTAATTTTCTTTCTTTTTCTCTTAATTTTCTCCATAATAAGAAAGATAATTCTATAAGAAGAAAAAAAGTAATCCACTCTATAACAATGATTACATCCTTGAGAGCACCTTCAATTACAAATTGAGTTATCATAGTTCTCTTATATATGATTAATTGGTCAGTTCTATAATTGAGTTATCAAAACTTTGTATTATCTTTTTCTTATCTTCAAATGTAAGATCTTTATTATTTAGGATTGGGCTGAACCTATTTTGGAATTTCTGTTTGATCTGATGTAAAAAATAATCAATAGATTTCAGTTCTTTAGACACTATCAAGCAATATATCAACTCCGAAAACTGGTTTTTACCCCGAGAGATTATAAATTTGATTTTCCCATGTATGATCTTCTTGACTTCCTCTTCTTTATCCATTAAATCAGATATGATTTTTTCAATATTAATAATTCCTTTAGAAAAGAGGATTTCTTTTACATCATCATCAGAAAAAGCTTCTATAGGGATATTTCCTGTATTTACCCGATCTTTAGTGAAATTATAGGAGTATAAAATCCTTTCGGTATTCTTATTAATAATAAATAAATTGAGGATATTTTCTTGCCAATAGAATTCTAATAAAACAGGAAAATTATAGCTACCAAAATAAAGGAATAAAAGTCCAACTAATATAACGGGTATACTTATTATATCAGCTAAAAATCTGCCAAAGTCTCTATACAAAACTATAAATTCTTCCGCGCCAAATATTATTGAACTAAGAACAATCATCTCTCCAGTAAAAATAAGGAGTATTCTTTTTCTTAATCTCCCGCGAGCCATTTTTGCTACTTTGTAATGGAAGTAAGCAAAAAAACTTCCCCCAAGGATGATGCTAATGGTAATTAAAATATATTCTATTATATCTAATTCTGTTATTAATAAGAGTACAGAAATTATTAATGTTATAATGACTAAGATTCGAGGTATTCTTATGTCTATTATTATATCGAATTTTTTTAATGATACAATTATTAAAAAAGAAAGAGCTGCAAGAACAATAAGAATGTGACTTGTTTCCCATAGAATCTTCGCTATTGCTTCAACCTCAATGATATATCCTTTTATCATTCGCAAAAAGACCCCAGTTAAACCAAAAAATACTAAAAGCGCGTAAGCGAGAATAATTTTATTGTATCCAATTGATGTATCTTTTAATTTGTAATATTGATAAATAAGGTATGCACTTATTTGATATCCAATGAAAAGTACGACAAATAGAAAAGGGAAATAATATTCGTTCACGGTTTTTTACCAATTTTTCGAAATAATTTTTTCTCTTAGTTATTCATATTTTGTTATTCTCTTTCTTAAAATTATCTATTGCTACTTGTATTTATAGCTATTGAAATAATCTGAAAATCTTTATTAAAGATAGAAAATATTTTTACTATATTCCAGCGGAACCGGAATTATCAAGTATGTGGTGTAAGAATAACTATTGATGCGACTTTCAAACTTTTAATAATAGGAGAAACACAAGTTGGGAAAACAGAACTCCTTCGTAGGTTTATCGGACATAATTTCGATGAAACCGTCCAACGTCTAATGGGAGTTAACCTAAGCATTAGACATATAACCTACGACGAAAAGCGAATCCTTCTTCAAATATGGGATCTCGCGGGAAGTAGTCAATTTGAGTTTTTACTGCCCACCTATGCTCGGGGCTGTTCGGGAGCGATTCTCATGTACGATATTACGAATGAAAATTCTATTCTCAAATTAAAAGAATTTTATCAACTCTTTGAAAATGCTGTAAAAAATATCTCCCCTTTTCCCATTGTGGTAGTGGTTGGTTCCAAATTAGATTTGGAGGAAAAAAGGGAAGTATCTCAAAATAGGGCAATTGAAGTTTTTAGTACTAGTAGAATTTTTGATTTTTTAGAATGCTCTTCGAAAACGGGAATGAATGTAGATAAAATTTTTAATATTCTACTTAAGGGCATAACTGAGCGTCTAAACATTTAGTAAAGATATAATAAAATCCTCAATATTGAAAAATAATTGAATTTATTTGGTTTCGATTAAATTCACGCATTCATTATAAAAGTTATTGCCACGCAGATCGTAAAGACTTTTTATGCCATCAAACTGGGCTTCTGATTTCTTATCTTGAATCCGCTTTTTGCGTCGAGAGTTCATTAAATCAACGAAGGCTTCTAATCTAGTCCTGAAACCTTCTATCCCGCTTTGTTCATCGAAGGAGAAGTAAATTATAGGGAGATCATACTCCTTTTTTAAGTGATTCGTAATCAAGGTACGAGCTGTGACCTCAGGCATGCATGTGAAGGGATATTGATGGACAAACCCATCCAAGCCCGCTCGGGCATTATCGATATATTGTCCAATAACCCATACGCATTCCCCACCAATATCCATTGGACAATACGGTTCTGCTAAATGTTCAAGCCATTTACGATGAAAGTTCACGTGTAATTTATGGGTAATCCAATCGTATAGACTTAGGCTCTGATATAATTCCACTCCCATCTCGCCCAGTTTCCGCCGAATATCAAGATTTACATAGGGTTCCAAGGTGATATATATTTCCCCCGCGATACCGACCTTTAATGGGTTGCGAGACGTATCAATATCCAATTGATTGAAATCGTGTTTTATGACACTTTTAAAGTCTCGTAAACCTTTCAAATTGTTAGTCTCATCAAGTTTATGAAGGAGTCCTTCTACTATATCAGTTGTGTCACCTTGATTTTCTTCATAAGCGCGGAAGATTCCCTCAGCCGTTTGAATATCCTCGAGATATTTACATTTCTTGAGGAAAAAGATAACAGCTTTCACAAATTTTGAATATTGAAAGAGTCCCATATTTGGAGTGACTTGAAAGAGACTTTTCACCCAGCCAAAATCCAGTAAATCAGCCTGGTCAAGAGGAATTAACCGAAAATCTTTATAACCCACATCCCTTAAAATTCGCTCTTGCACACTGGCATAGAATCCGAATCGGCATGGTCCACAGTCAATTGCCATAATGATAGTATCGGCCCCCTTATCAAGAGCGCTTTTAAGCTCACCCAGTGTTGGTTTGAACGGAAAACAGACAAATTCAGGACTGTGCTTTACCCCGAACTTAACGAGATTTCTATTTACGGGTTCTGGTAGCACTACTTCCACACCAAGTGTTTCAATTAGCGTTTTAAAGGCGACCCAGCTTGTTCCCATACGAGGGAATGTCACTTTAGGAGAACTCATTTTATTTGCTATAGTGTTATATGGGTATTATTTATGTTTGTATTAGAGAACTGAAGATTGCTTAAAACAATTAATACGATTTATATAAATAAGTTTTTGAATAATTGCTTAAAAATAAAGTCAATAAGATAAAAATATTACGAGTATTATTCTTACACTCTCTATTTATCTTTTTTTAGTATTCCAAAATCTCTTTCTATTAAATTTTTTATAGAATGACCCTTTTTGAGTATTTAACGTATTAGAGATCTATTATACAGATTTTAAAAAAATGATTCAAGAAAATCCTATTATTATAAAAACACAAGATTTAAGCAAAAAGTTTGGGCAAATCCAAGCCTTAACCAACTTAAATTTACAAGTCAAAAAAAATTCTATTTTCGGCTTTTTAGGTCCGAATGGTGCTGGTAAGACAACAACGATAAAATTATTACTTGGATTGATTTCACCAACTAGTGGCAGTGCAACCATATTTAACTATGATATTATCCGTGAAAGCATTAAAATTCGCTCACGAGTAGGATATCTACCCCAAAATCCCTTCTTTTATGAGAACATGACAGCGAGGGAGATCCTTGAATTTTCGATAAAATTTTTTTTCTCGGGTTCAATAGAAGCTATAGATTCAAGAATCGAAGAGGTATTAGAATTAGTAGAGCTTTCTGAAAAAGCGAATCGTCCTATTAAAGGATATTCCGGTGGAGAGAGACAAAGACTCGGGATAGCTCAATCTGTTATCCATAAACCCGATCTTCTTATCTTGGATGAGCCAACAGCTTCATTAGATCCTATTGGTCGTCATGCTGTACTTGAATTGATGTCAAAATTGAGAGAAGATACCACTATTTTTTATTCCACACATATTTTAGATGATGTGCAGAGAGTAAGTGATACCGTTGCGATTCTTAATAAAGGGAAACTCGTCGCTCAAGGACCAATAGAAGAATTATTAGCTGGAAGTGAAGGGGTTGTGTATGTAATAAAGACGAAAAATTCATCTGAGATTATTAGGGAAAAAATGATTGATCTGCCATGGATTACAAATATACAAATATCCCAAGAAAGAGGCCAATATGTTTGGCTTGTGAATGTAAATAGTGAGGAAAAAGCAGAGGAGCAGCTACTCCGTACGATATTATCTGATAAATCTATAAGGATTACAGAATATCGCAAACAAAAGTTTGAATTAGAAGATATATTTTTGAAAGTTATTAAGGAGGATGAAAATGAGTTCGAATAAACAATTGATCGCGGTTAGGGAAAATGATTGGTGGAATAGATTTAAGAATATTCTTTTTGTAGAATTAGGGGATTTTTGGAAAAGTAAAGATTGGATCTGGATGTCCTTATTATGGATTGGTATTGGGAATGGAATAAGTGCTCTCACCTATTTAGGCGGTGATGTGGAAATGGTGGCAATATTCAATATATTTTTTATATTTATTGGACTTTTCCCTCCAATAGCGACAATACTAGTCATGCAAGATTCTATCGTAGGGGAACAACGTTCGGGAGCAATTCTATGGCTTTTATCTAAACCAATTTCTCGGCAATCTTTTATTTTTGCGAAATGGTTAGGAAATTCTATAAATCTACTCGTATGTATAACGATTATCCCGGGAACGATTGGATATTTCGAATTTTCGGCATTTTCAGGAGAGTGGTTGTCACCAATACTTTATTTCACGGGGATCTCAATTTTAATGCTATATCACTTATTTTTCATAGGATTCACCTTATTATTGGGGACGATTATGGATACACCAGGAGGTGTGGCGGCCCCTCCGATGATTTTAAATTTTGCTCAACAATTTTTTCAAAGTATTCCTTTTGCCAGTCATGTGCTACCTCTTACTCTATTCTTAAATCAACCAAGTAATTCAGTGATCTTAAGCATCATCCTCGGCGAAATTCCCTCTACTATTATTCCCATCGTTTCAACGGGGATTTTTGCAGTTCTCTTCCTATTTTTGGCAATTTGGAAATTCAATAAAGTCGATTTGTAAATAAATATCTAATTAACTAATTTTTTATTTTTAATAGAAAGGGATTATATCGAAATCTAATACCCTTAACACCCTAATCCATTCCATAAAGAAAAGAAAAAGAGGGTACTAAACTAATTGAATGGGATTAAATAAATTTCCTCATTTCTTTTTTCTGCTTTTACTAATTCAAACCTCCGAAGGATTGCGAAGATATTTTCTATTTCTTTTTCATTCATCTCAAAGGCATCAGCGAGATCATTTTTCTTTGCCCCATCATGAGATTTAATATAGTCATAAATCTGCTTTTGCTCATCGGTAAGACTTTCCTCGCCTGATTTTCCCGTCATTTCTTCTATAATCTTTGCAGAACGTACCCCCATAGGATCACACGCTTTAAGTTCCATTTTCGCATCAATATAACAATCTTCGCATAAAGTTTTACCAGCATGGCTAAAGCTATCATCCTTTGGAACTTCCTCTCCACACACATCACATTTTACAAGTTCGCTCATACTTTTACATCAGCATGTTATTCATATTATTATCCTTATACTACGAAATATTGGATTAATTAAAATTATGAAGTTTTTAGAATATTGATCATAGATTCCCTTGAAAATTTTCTCAAAACAGAAATTATAAATATATCTTCTTATCAAGCTATAGGTAGCAATTAATGTATTATGAGGGATAATTAAAGTGGTACATATTAAAGAAGAAGGTAAATTTAATGAAAATGCGTATATCTTAGATGCAGAGTTTATGAAAACGGAAAAAACTTGTGCAATATACATCATTGAAAAGCAAGGAAAACGATTAATGTTAGATACTGGAGAGTCTTTAAGCGCACGAAGACTTATGAAAAAAATCAAGAATTTTAATCTTTACCCCATCCACCAAATTGTGTTAACCCACGCCCATTGGGATCATATCCAAGCATTGCCTAAATTAAAAAGATTGATGAAGGATACCGATCTTGAAGTTTATGCTCATCAAAACGCGGTTGATATACTAAAGAATCCAGAACGCTTGAACGAGTTTTTTGGGTACCATGTAGATCCGATTGAAAATGTCATCCCGCTAAAACAAGATGATGTTCTCGATTTAGGTGGATTAAAATTGAAGATTCATGAGTTTTTTGGTCATACGCAAGATTCTATCGGGATTCAGGACATTAAGAACCAGATAATTTACGTGGGTGATGCCATCATCGATAAAATAGATAAAAATACATTTGTTCCCGTACTTTTTGGACCCGATTTTGATGAGGAGAGTCTTTTGAAAACATACGAAAAACTACGTAATATGAAAGATGAGTTAAATGCTATTGCATTAGCTCATTATGGGATTTGGAAAGGAGAGGATTTCGATAAGATCATTGATGATGTGGAAGATCTCTATTATAAAGCGAAAAACCTTCTAATCGAAGCATACAACGATAATCTCTCAGTTAAAGATATAACAAGGAAATATCATGATGAGATTATACCTGATTCTGAAATATTCTCGGAAGCAAACATTATGGGATTACAATGGAATATCGAGCAAAACATTGAAACCTTAAAAGCAGCGGGATTCATAAGGTAGAATTGAATAATAAAATGAGTTAAAATGGATCTTGGGGGATTAAGAGAATAAATTTAGAACCTTCTGAATAATTTCCTTTTACTTTATCATCTACACTGATTTTGCCGTGAAAGCTCTCGACTATTTTTCCTACTAATGTTAATCCCAACCCAGTACCTCTAATCTTTCCATTTTCATCATATCCTCTTCGAAATATCTTTTCTTTGATCTCATTTTTCACACCCCTTCCATTATCGAGAAAAGTGATTTCCACATATTTTTTTTCATTTTTTTCTGTTTCAGATACCTCGATTTGGATATCAATGAAATCGTTTTCGTTATGAATAATAGCATTTTCTAAAATGTTTTGATACACATCATACAGAAAATCATTTGTGTGTGCAAATATTTCATATTTATTGGAATTGAGTTTAATATTTATCTCATTAGATGAAAAGCGTCCTTTAATTTCTTCTATAGCCATTCTTAACGGTGTGAGAATATCTTTTTTGTGAATTTCGAAGGTCTGTTTTTCCAATTTAGATAATTTCCTAACATTAGATACGAGATTTGAGCCTCGCGAAACTTGATCTTCAATCAATTTAAAATTTTGAAGAATTTCATGAGGATTCTTAGAATTGAGAAGAAGGATCTCATTCAATTCATTGGCAGAGAGAATATTTTGGAAGATATTATTAATATCATGCGCAAATAAATCTTTATAAAACTCCGCTCGCTGATAAGCAGAACGATATTTGACTTCTGATTCTTTTAAATTGAATTGCGCGTTCACTCGTTTAGTAATATCCTTTAAATGCCCGATCATATTAATGGTATTCCCCATATTGTCTTTTAGAGGGAAGATGCTAAGATCTAACCATCCAACTTGTTTATTATTTTTTATCAGAGGAACTATATTTCCTCCCCCTTTGCCCATATCCTTTTTTATAATGATTGGACACCAAGGACACGGATTATCTCTATTTTGAATCACATAATAACATTTATTTCCTTGAATAGTTTCCGTAATCCCAAATAATTCCCTAAATCCCGTATTATACCGAATAATGTTGTAATTAGGGTCAAGAATAAATATCCCGTCTCGAATAGCATTAAATACACTCTGAAGAAATTTCTCATTTAGTTTTAGCTTTTCCTGAATCATTTTCTGCTCCGTGATGTCCCTCACAATTGCTTGAACGAGTATCTCATCATTAACATCTATTCTGCTCAGACTAATTTCCGCATCAAATTTAGTTCCATCCTTTTTTATATGGAGCCAGTAAAATCTCTGTTTCTCGCCCTCTATAGCATTTTGAAGATAAAAAAGTGCCTTCTCTTTTGAATTTTGACCATCGGGCTGAAATTGTGGGGAAAATTTCCATGGAGGATATCCAATTATCTCGTTTTTGTTTGAACATCCATAGATTTCGACCGCTCGATCATTGCATTCCAAGAACATTTTTAGATTCATAATAATTATTCCATCATTAGCACCTTCAAATAGCATCCTGTATTTAACTTCGGATTCCTTTAATGAATCTTCAATCCGTTTCCTTTCTGTAATATCAGAAGTAAGGACGTAAACATTTTTTTTCTTATTTTCAGTCCAAGAATAGGAATATTTATTTTGAATATACTTCTTTGTTCCATCTTTTTGTTGAATCCAAAATTTTAATGTTTTTATTTCCCTTGTTTGGTCATCCACTTCTCTCTGTATTTTTCGTAATCGTTCTTTTTCTTCTTCAAGCGCAAGATCTATGCCTGTAAGATTTTCTAGCTCATTTTTCGGATATCCAAAAATTTCGCATACCCTATTATTGAGGTATACTATTTTGCCGTTTTCTATTATTGTTAATCCTTCGTTGATATTTTCAGCCATTCTTTTGAATCTTTCATCACTTTCACCGATTTTATTAAAACTTCTTTTTTCTAGGGAAATTATTCTTCCAATGCAAAATATCTCATTCGGACTGTTTAATTTTCCCCTGAAAATAACCATATCGATGAAAATCTTGCTGTTTTCTCTGCTCCGAATAGGAAGAGAGAAGACTTTTTCTTTTTTTCTTATGATCTCCTCCAATACTTGATTGGCTGTTTCTTTGCTTTTTAAATACATGAAATCTGAGAACTTTTTTCCTATTAAATCTTCTTCCGTATAACCAAACTGAGATTTAGTTATGGAATTTGCGAATATTATGTATCCCATTTCATCAATTATAAGAATTAATTCGTTAATAGAATTTAAAATCTCTATAAGATCTTTTTCTTCATTGGATATTTTTGGCAACTGAATCCCCTATATATTTTGATTTAGAGTTTATTCCACGTAGGAATGATATTTCTCTATTGATTGTCTAAAAAGATTAGTTATATGATAAAGAAAAGAATTTTTATATTTTTCTATAATGGTTTCTAATAATTTAATCTATAATCTAATCTATGCTTAGATAAGAAACTTCATAACAATAAAAATAATTTCTAAAAGATTAATCTAGATAAGAAAAATGAATAATAGATTATATTGGAAAATATAGAATTTAATAAGAGATTTAAAAAATATTAGCTTCTTCTTGGACTTTATCTTCTTGCTGAATTTCAGCCCTTAATTTCTTCTTTTTACGTTTTATCATTTCGACAAAGGATTCTATACGTGTTAGCATTCCCGCTTCCCCGCTATGCTCATCCATAATTAAAGCGAGATATGGAATTCCAACGACTTTCATATCTCTCATGATCAATTCTGAGATAATGCTGTCGGGCCCACAAGCAAAGCTGATCAAGAATATGATCCCATCAATTTCCTCGCGTCCTTTAGTCATAAAATATCTACAAACTTGCATTATCTCTTCTTCGTGTCGCCAGTAATTTTTTAACTTTTTATTGACCACCACAGGGACGTTAAAAATTGATTCGGGCAAATTTTCTTTAGTAAGAACTTCTACATCTCGTTGCCGCAATTTTTTCTGAAAATCTAAATTAATATAGGTGTCGAATAAGTTATATTCATGCCCAATCAATAATAACCGAATTTCTCCATCAATTTGACGTTTAGGTAATTTAAATGGCTTTCCCATACGAACTAACTTTAATGCATGATTGACTGGTGCTCCGTTTCTTAGGAACTTTTTATATTCATGAAAATATTGTCTTGCGTGTTCATACGCCTCTAAGGATTTTGAATGACCAACACCCAATTGCTTTCCTAGATCTATTGCTGCCACATTTACCGGAAATTCTTTTACATTGACTTCAAAATGCAATATTTTCGGTACGTCTGGTAAGATTTTTACAACATCTGGAAGAGAGAGGAATTTTGGACAAAAAAAAGCTTCGTTTACTTCAGAGACATACCGTGGGACAAAAATAAAATCGAGATCTGGATGGTGTTCGATCAAATGCATTACGTGACCATAGTATATCTTCATTGGAATACATAATTCTCCAAAACCGTGCTGTACTCCAACGGTGACAATTTTTTTATTAGTGGGAGGACTTAATACAATTTCTGCCCCGAGCTCTTCCAATATCTTTTTCCAGAAGGGAAAATATCTATAATAGTGGAGAGCACGTGGTATACCCACCTTTGGTTTCCTTTTTTGATTATTCTTCTCAGCTTCCTTATTCATAGTATTAATTACACCATTTATGCATTAGCTTCATCATACACTAAAAGATCTTTGATTCTGCTCATCAAGTTATTGGTTAGGCGCTTTAATTCATCATAATCTGGCATTGGTTTATCAAAATATTTTTCATGTTCCATAAAGGGTTCACCTGCTTTGAACGTTTGACCATGACCGAAATATAAAGTTTTTGCGTGCTTGGGATAAGTATTTTCAGTGCCGGTGATGCCAACTGGAATGATGGGCACTTTGGCTTCAATTGCTAATCTCATAGCACCAGTATGACCTTCAAGAACTTCGCCACCGCCACTTGAAGTTGTTCCTTCGGGGTAAATCATCACTATTTTACCTTCTTCTAATAGTCCCTTTGCAAAATTATAACAAGGAATATCACTTTCCCCTCTTTTTAGCGGAAATGCGTGATGAGTGCGTACCCAAGCATTTACGATGGGTATTTGAAATAGTGATTGCTTAGACATTTGCCATAGCATACGCTTCTTAGAAATTTCAAGAGCATATGCATTCATTATAACATCCCATTCAGAATTGTGGTTTGAACATATTATTGCCCCGCCTTCGCTGGGAACATTTTCTTCATATCCCATAACTTTAATCGGTGCAAAATTGTCGACTATAAACTTAACTGCAGGATAAGTGAGCCCGTGTTGAATTAATTTTTGAAATTCATACCTAAGTCCAAATTCATCTAATATTTTTAGAAATGTCAACCAAGCATCATCTATAGACCGTAATAGATATTTTTTATAATAATTTAACCAGTATTTAAAGCCTTTTTGTTTCTTCTCTTTTTTCCCATCTTCTGGAGATCCTATTGATAATTCATCTAAGTCATCTGGTTTTTTATGTTTAATTACTTTTTTAGCAAAATTACCTTTTCCTTCCTTTAGATCAACTACCTTTTGGTGTAATTCATCTGTTAATTTCCTAGCAAGCTCTGGAGTTAGTCTTCCCTTATACTCATCGTAATAGATTGGTTTCCCTACTCGACAGCGAACTTGTACGGGTTTTCCAACTAATTTTCCTTTCGGTAAAGCATCCCTAGATCCAATAACTGCGACCGGAACGATAGGAACACCAGCGTCTACAGCTAACCTTACTGCTCCCGTTTTGAATGGAGCTATAGATTCATCCATGCTTCGAGTGCCTTCTGGAAAAATACCTATCCATTCTCCCATTTCAAGTTTATGTTTAGCATATTCCCACGCTTTTCTTATATCTTCTTTATTCCCTCTCTCTCCGAGAGAAAATGCACTTAAATTTTTAAATAAAGTACGAACGATGGGAGTCTTAAAATTCTCTGGTTTACTCATATAGTTAATCTTATGAAAACAAATCCCCCCAACGAAAAACGGGTCCAAGTGACTTTCATGATTACTTACTATGATTCCCGGTCCATATTCTGGAAAGAGCTCACCATCTTCATATACCGCTTCATATCTCCAGATTAATCTCATAGCTTGTTTAACCCATATTTCCGCTAACCACCATTGTATTCGCTGCTCTTTTTCTGTCAATTCTAGCATATCTATGATTTTATGATAAATATCATTGAGTGGATCGATTGGATTATATTTTAAAATCTTGTAAAGGGTATTTTGATGAGGTTTTTTCCATTTAAGTTCCTCTGCTTTTGAAGCCTCCTCTGCTTCCCATTCACCAATAGATTTTTGTTTGATTTCCTCAACTTCTTTTTCTAACTCGCTTTTACTCGTTACCATATTAATATCAACTCCTTATGTTTTTACTTCTAAGGATTCTTGAGCCTTAGATTCTGAAATCTTTTTATATTTTATTCCAAATATATCCATTAATTCATACAAAGATTCAACAATCACATCAGGTCGATAATCAACTAAGAGTTCTTTACTGCTAATTCCACTGGCTATTGCGATTGACCAAATCCCGGCTTCTTGCCCAACTTCTATATCTGTAGGCATATCGCCAATCATGACAAATTCATTTGAATCTAGCGGATCATATTGGCTTAAAACTGGTTGCAAAGCAACGGGATTGGGTTTTAAAGCAGGTAAGTCATCAGCGCCGTAGAATGCTTCAAAAAATTCCTCCAATTTTTTCTCTTCTATGTGATGCTTCAAATTTTTTGATTGATTATGTGATACTACATAAAGATCATATTTTTTATTGAGTCCTTTAAGTAAATCTCTCGCCCCAGAAAGTAAAGGGGCATCTTTTTCATATTCAAGATATCGGGTAAAAATTTTTGTCGCAATCCGCAATTTTTTAAAGTATGTGAGATGACTCAATGTGGAAATGAATTTAAAGATATTATGAGACTCTAAGATAATTTTTGGAAGAGGATAACCTTGGACTGACTCCAATACTGATCCAATTTCTTTCTTCGTTTGAGAGAAATCCACATTAAGTTTATACTCATCAAACGTCTCTTGAATTGACCGTTCTAATGGGTCGTTAATATCAAGTAAAGTTCCATCAAAGTCAAATATCAACGCTCGTAAATTGTTTGACTTGAGCCAGTTTTGGAAGTTATTCTCCTCATTCATAATTCTCACGCTGTTTTAGATTATAATAATGTATGAATCTATTTTTGGAATAATCTATTTTTTTTTTAGTTAAAAGATTGTTTGATTAATAAGTTTTATTCGTACTTCTTTAAAAGGATTATAAAACAGATCATAATATTATTGAAATTATGTAAATATAGAAAGCCATTCTCAATATTTTAGTATAGATATAAGCGAAGTGGAAAATAAAAAAGGAATATTTAAATTGAATTTTTTGGTAGTTAAGGTTTCAATCCAAGATAGAGTAAAATTCCAGTGATAACCACTGTTATTCTCACAAATGGGAGTGCAGGTCCTGGTGGAACTAAAGTATCAAAGACGGCAGCAATAGGAAAGATAATAAACCCCAAGGCTAAAAAGATGAATTTCTTTCTAAGTATTCCCGTACTCTCACGAGCTTTTTGTATTGAGCCGAATCCATTAAAGATGACCACGAATACAAGTATTATCGCTAATGCGTAAAACGAGAAGAATAACGGATTGAATGAGGTATCAATTATGTTCTTTGCTTCTATTTCATATTCAAATGTTTGTCCCTCAAATGGAAAAAATATCAACCCAATTTCGAAAATAATACCAACTATGCCGATAAAGATCAGAATAGCTTTTTTTCTGTTAGGTGCTATTAATTCTGTCCCGATAAGCATTGCGATAAAAATTGCAGGCGCAACCCATAAATAACTCAAATATGCATAAATCTCTTGGGGGCTAATATTCGCTCCGGTAAAGAGAAGCATCAGAAAATCAGTTGATGGTCCTAACCAGAGTAAACCGATCAATATAATCATAATACCCGCATATTGCAATAACTTAGCTTTAAGTCTAGTTCCTTTTATCAAAATATATACTCCAATTAATACACTAGTTATCAATACGCCTAATGCAGACCCACCATTCAAAGCTCCAAGATATCCAACATCTTCGAATGCCATTAAATCACTTTTCTTTATTTTTAGATTTGGAATAATTTTTTATTAATATAAGATGAGGTTTTAGATACTAATAAATGTTAATAATATGCATTCAATATTCCTAACACGAATCTGTATCTGACTAACTGCAAAATATATGGAGTATATAATTTATATAATGTAACTTTTACCTTATATATTCAGCTTAAGAGATTTCTAATAATATACCTTTACTTGAAAAATGGAAAAATCTGATAATCTAGCGAAAAAGAATCATTCTGATGAAAAAGTTAAATTTAATACCTTGTTATGGCCCCTTTATTTACTGAATGGCTTCCAATCTATAGCTTATGGATCCTTTATTGTCCTAATCGTTCCTCTTTCGGAAATTTTCTGGCCAGGAGAACCTACTCACTTTATCGAAATGGGGATTCTTTATTCTTCACTCTCGTGGAGCTCAGCGATAGGGGGGCTGATTTTTGGAAGATTAATTGATAATTATTCTAGAAAAACGATCGTTGTTCTTATCTCTTTATTTAGAGGTTTACCGGTATTTCTGTTAGGTTTTGCAGTTGCGGGACAAGGACAGTTGACCTGGTTATATTTTGTAATTCTCATTTCCATTTTTGGCTTTTTTAGTGGAGGGAGCTGGCCCGCGGTGATATCCATCTCGAATGATGTTGTACCCAGATATCAGCGCTCCCAATTCTTCGGGATATATGAGCTTGTTAGAGTTAGTACAAACACGTTTGGCTGGTTGGTTGCGACTTTTATGGTACAAATTGGGCTATGGAGGGAATTTTTTTTGGGTATTGGAGGATTAATTCTCTTAGCTGGGTTGATTTTTGCACTACATAACGAAGAACCCAAGCGGGGTGCTTTTCAAGAAGAATTGTTTCATATATTGAAGAGTGATGAAATTCAATATGACTTCCAAATCGATAAAGAGACTATGAAAGAAACAATGTTGAGCAAGACAAATCGGGTTGCATTAATAGAAGGGATTTTTACTTGGATTCTTATGTCTAGTCTAAACTTTATGATTTTAAATTTTATTCAAAATCCCCCCATTAACATTTCGGAATTTTCTACAAGTATCTTCCTTGTCGTTTTTGGTTTAACTGGGGGAATTATTGGTCAACTAGTACTAGCAAAGATATGTGACCGGTTAGCGAAAGATAATGAGCTTATAAGACTACCTATTATCGTGATTTCAATTGTAGGTGGCTTGATAACTTTTGCAGCCTTTTTCTTTCTTCCATGGCGCCCACTTACTCCAGAACAAGGTAAAGATATAGGGTATCTCCTAACTTTACCTCTCATTTGGATGATGGGAATTCTATTTTTCACTTCTAGGTCATTTTTTTCTCTCTATGTTGTTAACCAGAGTCCAGTTCTTCAAGCGATTAACCTACCAGAAGCGCAAGGACAAATAATCTCATGGAATCAATTTTTGGAAGCATTTGGCAGAGGTATTGGGCCCATATTATGTGGTGTCTTACTTTCTCTAACAGCCCAAAATTACCAAATAACCGTCCTTTTGGTGGTGTTATGTATATTACCGGGAGTTATTCTCTGGATCTTAGCGTTGCGCTGGTATAGGGATGATAGAGAGAAAATACAAGATATTTTGAGTAAACGTGCTAAGATTCTAGAATCTCAAAAAGAGGAAAATCCATCTTAGAATGAGTGAAATAGATAAACGAAGTATCACTCTAAAAATTACTGAAATAGTTATATGGTTTAAAACTATTATCTCATTCTTAAGCTTTGATCTTCTTCTATCTTATTATTCCAATCCAAATTCATTGTTTTATGATCTATAAGTCTTAATTGGAATCGGTTAGCATTTATAGCTGTATCTCCTAATTTTTAATCATATCAAACCCAGCTTTATCATGTTCACTTTCTACATTATAAACAATCACAACTGATAAGATTAGTACTACAATTATGTTTCGGCGAGAATTAAAGTAGAGGTCGGTATCGTTCAAACCATCCCTAGTTACGAAATAATTATAATTGCTTGAATGCTCGGAATGGCGTTTGCTATAATACTCTTGAGAGAGAGATATAAACTAATTAATTAATATACATTTTTTTTTAATTCTTATTTAAAGTATTGATAAAACAATTCTATTTTCGAATCTTCTGAAATTTTCCTAATTGAGTATATTTAAATAAGCGTTCTATTTTTGAGATTGTAATAAGATTTTTTAAAACTAATTTAGGGATTATGTAAAGGATGTTGATGATTAATAAATCAATCGAGATTAAAATCGCTTATAGAAATCTTTTAAAACATCCGATCCGTTCATTTTTTACCATATTATCCATAATTCTTGGAATTGGTCTTTTTTTTTCCGTAAATATTGCCATAGACTCCTTAGAATATTCCCTCTATACCAATTTTGACCAATCTGAACTAGGTGATGTTGAGACATGGATTTATCTCTTTAGAGGTGTACTTATGGCGTTGTCTGGTATCTCCCTTATTTTATGTGTGATTATCATCAAGAATCTTATGGAGATGTCCCGAGAGAACCAAGTATATGAAATAGGTCTATTAAGAACTCTCGGAATGACAAAGACGAGTATTTTCTTAACCATTTTCTTCCAAGTAATAATTTTTGCCATAATTGGCCTTCTAATTGGATTAATATTTGGATATTTCCTTTCAAATCTTTTTTTTGGTCCCTTAAAAAGTATCTTAGGCACTTTTTTGTCCATAGAGACAGAATTCAATGTAGAACTTTTCATATCTCCGCTTACATATTCGCTAACCGTTCTTTCAGGGCTGATAATTCCTCTATTATTCGGAATGATACCCGCATATAAAGCATCAAAGACGGAAATATTAAACGCATTACGGCCTTATTTAAGCGCACGAGTGGATAAAATTAAAGCATGGGGGTTTTCATTTCTAAAATTAATTATTTCGTTGTTTTTCATAATTGGGAGCATAATTATTATCTCTCTAAGTTATAGTGGATTGTTGTCATTCTCCGATAGTCCCACCCTTGAATCAAGTGTATCTATCCTTTTCCTCTTCATTAGTGGCACAATCTTCATAACTGGTTCTATCATATTAGGAGGAACCATTTTACCATATTTAAGTCGTGCTATCTCCTATCTTCTTAGTCCAATCCTCCTGAAAATCCGAAAAATCTGTCAGAGAAATATAGAGCGTAATCTGAGGCGCTCCCGCAATAGTTTTTTCATTATTTCAATGGCATTAGCCCTATTGATTATGATACAAATAATTTTCAGTTCAATAGACGCTGGTATAGTCCCGGGGGCAAGAATGCGGCTTGGTGGAGATCTTCGTTTAGGTATTCAATGGTCTTCTGACCAGACGAGGATTCCCATGAATACCAGTCTATATCTCAATCAATTGGAGGGGGTTGAAACAGTATGCGAAGTAAAAAATACAATTGGAAAAAATTCTAAAATAGAAGATTTTGGACTCGATACCAATGAAGAATTCATATTATACGTGATTAATACCTCCTCATATGTAGATATCCATGAGCAAAATTCAATTTATAAATATGAGGTCTCAACTTCTTTTAGTGATTTTATTCGTCAATTAGACCAAGTTGGCACAATCTTATTACAAGAAGAGTTGTCTGTCGAAATTAACAAACCTATTGGAGAAGAAGTTAATATCGTGACAAATTCATGGGCTTTCCCTTCATTGAATGAAAATCTCACACTAATAGGATTTTTTGATGTTTTACCCGGGATTTATCATTCATTTCTCGAAGGTAATGCAGAAGAGCATGAATATTGTGGAATTATTTCATGGGAGACATATTTTAATATTACGGGCTTTGGTTTTAATCAAACAACTTCCAATTTTTGGATTGGATGTGAAAATCCTTTAGATGCTAATAATCTTAGAGATCAAATCCAAGATCTCTACTTGAGCTTAGGAGACCCATGGAATACGGTAGATCTCGATAATGATTGGATTTATCGTACAATAAATGATGAAATTTCTTTAATTAAGGAAATTGTTAATTTGATCCTTATTATCATAGTAAGTATTCTCTATATGGCGATGATAATTTCTATTTTTGGAACTATTACATCTATGTTGATGAATATCAGCCAGAGACAAAACGAGATTGGGATATTCCGAGCAATTGGAACCTCAAAATTACAGATTCTTAAGATAATTTCGGGGGAAATATTTATAATTGGAGTAACTTCAATATTAGTCGGACTAATATGTGGAATATTAGGTGGTTATCTTTTATCAAATGTACCTTTTATTGCCTACGTACCATTTATTTTTAAAATAAATTGGAATGACATAATAATTGTATCATTAGTTATGCTCTCTCTTACTATTTTGGGTTCAATAATCCCAGCGATAAAAGCAAATCGGTTAAATATAATTACAAATATTAGAAACAGAGGAATTTAGATGAGCGAATCTTATAAAAATAAATTAAAAGATGAACATGTATTAGTCCTACAAGATGTTTACAAAATCTATAAACTAGGACAGAGCGAAGTCATCGCCTTGGATAACGTTACCTTGAATGTAAATAAGGGTGATTTTATTTCAATAATGGGTCCTTCTGGCTCTGGAAAAACTACTTTATTAAATATAATGGGAGCATTAGATTTACCAACAAAAGGGAAAGTATTCATCAATAATCTCGATTTAGAAAAATTAGATGATTCCGAGTTAACCAAATTGCGAAGGAATGAGATTGGATTTATTTTTCAATTTTTTAATCTAATACCAGTTTTATCTTGTTATGAGAATATAGAATTACCATTAATTATATCAGGAATTAAAAAGAATGATAGAGACAAACGAATAAACGAAATTCTAGAAAAAGTAGAACTAGGACGTTATCGAAAGCACAAACCCAATGAACTTTCTGGAGGACAACAACAACGGGTGGCAATCGCACGTGCGTTAGTTAACAAACCTAGCATAGTTTTAGCTGATGAATTAACAGGAGATTTGGATTCTCATACGGGAGAAATTATTATGGATTATCTTGAAACTCTCAATAGATCTGAAAATCAGACTATCGTCGTTGTTACTCATGATATTAAAGTTGCTAAAAGAACAAATCAAATTTATCAGATTGAAGATGGAAAGCTTGTTTCGAAGTTAAAGAATTAAATATCAATAATTAGAAAAATAAAAAGTTATTTTGAAATTTCAAAAAAACTTCTAAATGGGATCACTAATAGATCTCCGATTGTGTAAATAATCATGAGTACAAGCAATATTAATCCCCAGAAAGTAATGGGTGGATATAGTATTGCATTTACTAGGAATACACCCAATATCCAGACAACTTGGTAAAACAATTGCATTAATAATATAGGAATATATTTGTTTGCATCGGAATACCCAAATATTGAGAGAAATCCAAATATTGCCCAAATTGAAGCTGCAACACCAAAGATATAGGGATCTTGTTGGGGCCAATTAAAGAGATCGATAAAAACTCCAGGTAATATAATCATAAATAGACCAAAGGGTAGTAAGGTTACTATGTTAAAGAGATACATCACGCGGAGCTTCGCTTCTGGTTCGATATTTTTTATTTTTTCAAACATACTATTTCAACTAATTATTAGTTTAAAATAAGTCGTTGTTTAGTGATTTATTGGGATAAGCTAATATTTAAACATTTACAATTAGGAGATCCATCTTTTCAAAAAACTAAGATAAAATTCAAGTATATGATTGAAAGAGTGTCAAATTAGTTTTTAATATAATACATTAGAATGAAGATGATAATCAAAGAAACTATGACAAAAGCTAAGACAAAATAATACATTGCTGGAATATTAAAAAAAGCATAAAATACACCAACCATTGAATATCCTAAAAATCTAAGGCTGTTGATAATAGCCGAGCTGGTGCCTCGCGCTTCAGGATTTAAATCCATCGACTCTTTAAATAATGCTGGCCAAATAAACGCAGATCCAAGATATATTGTAAAACTTATCATCATAAAACCGGGAATTGAATTGGCAAGAGGCATACCTAAAATTGCGACCATTAAAAAAAATCCAATCGCCATCATTATAAGAGGGCGAATTTTATTTAAAATATATCCGCTAAACGGTGAAATTCCAACAGAAATTAACCCATTTACCGTGAGAATAAGGCTGACATAGTTCGTAATCTCAATACTGTTTAAAATTGGTATACTTATACGAATCTGATCATTTAAAGTATTAGTTAACGTTATCACGCCAAAAAATGAGAAGAATCCAAGCATCCCAAGCAATATAATATTAATCTTAAAATTCTCTTGTAGTTGGGTATAGAGCTCTTTAATCTTCAGTTTTATATCTATCATTTTCGATCCTTCATTTAGCTCATAAGATCTGCAGACTAAGTCTTCACAATTTTTTAACGCATAAATAAAAAATATTAATGCTAGGACTGTGATAATTGGATTTATGATAAATAATAATCTCCATTCTATATTTGCCAATAGACCAGAGATTATTGCCCCGCCGCTCACGCCTATTCCCGCGGATGAATTATATAACCCCATCATCAATCCTTCTCTTTTTTCGGGGGTAATTATCGAAATTATAGCCAAAACAGTCGGATTTATGAAAGAAAATCCAATTCCTTGAAATAAAAATCCCATCAAGAATAATGAGTAGCTTCTGAGAAAAATAGATATTAGCGTCAGAGAAAGTCCAATTAAAAAGATAAAATAACCGATATAAACGACTTTTTTTCTATCAACAATATCGGAAAAAGAACCAGCAAATAATTGCATAATCGCAAAGGGAAACATATACACGAAAAATGCTAATGAAATAAACGTTACTGAGCTCAGATAGTAATTAATGCGCAATTGTTCAAAAACAGGCACTAATGAATTCGTGCTTAAAGGACCAAGCACCGAGGAAATCAATATTAGATAATAACGGTTTCGAAAATTATTTTCCATGTTTTTATGTATTTTTTTTAAATTTATGAAAATCTCTACATTAAATAAAGGAGAATTTAATAAATATATTAGTTTTCAGTCTCTCGCATGATATAATAAAACCATAAGATGTGTATGGTTATTGGGGACTTAGGATCCCAATTCTACTTTATTAACCAATTCTCAATTCGTTCAGGCATAATAAAACCGATATAAAAATGAATGGAACTAACCATCAACATTATACGTGCGATTATCTTTAGAATAATTCCATGTGAAGTTTGTACGGTGAAAATTGAATCAAGCGCAGCAGCGATGGCAAATAAAACGAAAGCTGAAAGTAGAAACTTTCCTTTTAAATTAACAATTGTATCCTTTGAGTCTAATGACTCTTTTCCGAAGATTAACCCAGTCAATAATATAAATACCAGAAGAACTATCAAGAGTAAATTTATATATGTGCTCCAATTCACTGTATATGCACGGGTTTCTGATACTGTTCCCACCAATGGTGAATCAATGGATAGAAATATGAGAATAAATAGTTCGAAAATAACACTCAGAATTATGGCTGATAGTAATAATATTTTTTTGAAAATATCGCTTATTCCCGTAAGCTTATTTAACGCTAAAATCCATAAAATTACAAAGGGAGGGATTAAAATCAAATTCACTATGGCATATAATACTAATAAAAACAGATCATTTGCTTGCAAATTAATTAGACGAAAAATTAGATTAAATATTTCGGGAAGCCAAGGAAAAGCTATTCCGATCCATGCACAGCCAATATAAATAAATACTTTATTTCTCAATTCAAAATATTTTGATATTATTCTAGCGCCTACCAATAGATTAACCACTACAAAAATTAAACTGAATACATTTAGCATGATCTGTAAACTTGGATCGATTGACATTTATGACAACTCCAATTTCTTATTTTGTTATTTACTTGTAGTTTTTTTCTATAAACCTTAAATATTTTGTTTATATTTTTTAAATTCTAATATTTAAATGGATTATAGTAATTCATCTCAATAAAAAAAGTATTAAATTTGAGAAGAAAAAGTTCAAATTTTATATTTCTTTCTAATTTTACCCACAATAATAACTATTGATATCGCAGAAAAAGTCATTAATAAAGTTAAGGGCAATCCGGATATATTTTTTCCATTCGAAGGAATTTTTATTGATATAGTTTGTATTGACTCTGAATTTCCAATCAAATCTATCGCATAAAATTCAATAATATGTTCTCCAGGTGAGAATCCACTTAAATTAAAATTTCCATTATATCTCATCCAAACACCCCCGTCAATTCTGTAATGAATCTTATCCACTCCAGAACCCGTCCCATCATCCGATGTGATAGTAAATGTGGTATTTTCACTGATAATATTATTTCCAGAAATGGGTTCAAAATGAAGGTTGCTCAAAGGTGCGGTATTATCTAAATAGATTATCTCATCTTTAATGATCTCTTCATTTCCATTCAAGTCCGTAGCGTAATATTCGATGGTATATAATCCTTCAATCAATCCATTCAATGTAAAGGGAATATTGTAGGTAATCCATGACTCTCCATTGATCCTATATGATATATTTTTTACTCCCACACCATAATCATCATCATATGCACTTAAAGAGAAAGCGACGGCATCTCCTACAAAGTTCGGGCTTAAAAGCGTACTATAATTGAGAATACTCGATGGTGAAATGATGTCAGTTCCAGTATAAAGAACCATATTCTCAAGTAGCTTTGTACGATTATGATAACTACAATATTCAATCAATTGCAGAGTCGTTATGATATTTCCCTTTCCAAAATCAAGCTCAATCATCACAGGATATGTCTCCCCTTCGGTATGAAGGATCTCTACTGTATTTAATGGTATAGTATCAAAAAAACCATAGGTTGAAGGAAACCAGTTATCTAATTCATCATCCTCAACCAAAAATGGAGTGTGAAGCATTGGATGATTTATTTGTATTATTGATATGTTATTTAAGTCCGCCCACAGCTTCGTTGCTTCTATATTCCCAGGGAAAACAAGGCTCTCCCAAGCATAATCATTAGTGGAGGGCACAGCATGGATCTCCAGAACACCTCCGTTTGATACATAATTCTCAAACCACTCTTTATAATTTCCCAACTCTGAATAAAAATTGGCAATTTGATCAGAGCTTATTATCACTTTCTCGTAGAATGATAAATCTATTGTTCCAAAATCAGAAGAATTATAAACATTGTACGGGATATTATATTTTATCAATATAGGTTCCGTGACATTTAATCCCCAAGGCAACTGGTCGCGAAATATCGCAATAGGTCCACTAACAGAATAGAATAACGGTTGTAAATATATAACTACTGACTTATGATCACCGGCCCAATTTAGATTTACAATCGTAGTGGCATTACGATAATCCAAGAGACTAACTTCTATTTTCATGGTTCCAGGATAAAGGTCAGTAATATTATAAATTCCCAAACCATCAGTACTTCCCGTGTTAATCAAAATTTCCGAGGATTCGTTCCAGCAATTTATTAAAACCCCATCGAGTTTTTCTTTTGAAAATTCATCAAGTACCGTGACCTCTATATATCCACTATCGAGAGGATTGGATTGAAGACTAAAGGATAAATAGTCATCATCTCCATTCCAATTGATAGTCTGGGATTTTACTATTGGTACATATCCAGATTTTAATATCTCAATCCGCCACGTTTTCACTGAAAGTCCTGTTAGGTTGTAGAATCCTGACGCGTTTGTATATCCAGATTTGAAGAACGTACCATCATTAGAGCGACAAATTACCTCGGCAGATTGTATAGGCGCCATAGTATCGATTTCTTTAACAGTAACTTCAATATATCCACTATTTGGAGGTAACCCTTGCAAATCGAAGGTAAGATAATCGTCATCTCCAGCCCAATTAATGAATGTTGATTGAATTTGTGAATGATATCCCGCTTTACTGACGTGTATATCATACCAATCTGCCTCAAGGTTTTCAATTCTATATTCCCCATTGATATTCGTATATCCTGAGCTATGTAAAGAGGCATTCGATTGATAGTGACATTCTACCAATGCACCATCAATAGGTAATCTTGTATTGGAATCGAGAATATTTACTTCGATATATCCCGCATTTGGCGGAATCTCTGAAAGATAAAAATTCAAATAATCATCATCACCGTTCCAATTAATTAACGATTGCTGTGATTGTTCATAGAATTCAGCCGTCTTAGATACATTTATTTGGAAAGCATCGCCAGCTGTCAGATTCGTAATGTTATAAAATCCCTCACTATCAGTAGAACCAGTCCCTATAAGTACTCCTGATGTCATATTGGTACATTCCACCATAGCACCGCTTATGTTTTCTCCCGAGGAAGCATTATATGCTCTCACTTCGATATATCCACTATCGAAAGCAAATTGCTTCAAGTTAAAATTAAGAGATTCGTGATCACTGTTCCACTCTATATGAGATGATTTTGTCATACTTGGATATGTCAATTTGGAAACCTCAACATCGAACCAATCACCCGTGGTTAGTCCACTAATATTATAAAATCCGTTAGAATCAGTATATCCCGTATTTATGAGAAGTCCTGAACTTTTATTTGTACATTTGACATAGGCTCCATCTATCGGATCTGAAGTTGACGAATCTTTCACCTTAATCTCAATATATCCACTATCATACGGTTTTTTTTGGAGATTGAAGACAAGATAATCGTCATCATCGTGGTAATTAATATAATTTGATTTTGTTTGGGTATAATATCCCTCTTTTACAATAGTAATAAAATATTCTCCTATTTCTAAACTAGTGACATTATAATGCCCCTCTGAATCAGTATAGCCAGTATTTATAACTGAGTGCGATTCATCTTCCACTATTACAAACGCATCGGAAAGAGTATGTAAAATGTCGTCATCATCTCGAGCGGTCACCCAAATAAAACTTGTAGGAGGGCTATATCCATCGATATAGACTCTCGGTGAATGATACCCGATATTATTAGATTCATCATGCTCAGCATGATTATCACCTTGGTCTATAATCCAACCAATATAATAATACCCTTCAGGTATATCCGCAGGAAGAAGACCGTTCCAATTCGCACTTGAAGAAGAAAGGGGATTGATATTTGGGATATAATCATTTCCTAGATAATAATCTCCAGGCCCAATAAAATCATCTGTTGATGCATAAAAATGTACAAAAGTACCATCTGGTGCCAACCCTACATTTTCAATATCACAGTCAATACTTATAGTGGTGACTCCCGCTTGGAAATTATCACCATATACCTCACTGTACGAAAATCCACGATCTTTAAAGTCTGGTTTATCAAGTGGTGGTGTATCCGCGGCAATCCAATCAAAAATTCTATCATACTTATCTTGGTTGAGTCTAGTTCCAAAATTAGGTTGGTTGTCTCCTTGATGATAAGCATGAATAGACAAAATCTCAGGTTGACCATTATGGTATCTCCAAACGGGACCACCACTCATTCCTCCATTTGTATCCATATAATAAAAATGGTTATATGTGTCGGCGGAATAACCAATATCTTCATCCCAATACATATACATTCCACCATCTAAATCACCGGGATATCCTGCTATATTAAGATTATTACGATATAATAAATTCGAAGGATCTGCGGTTCTTCTGTTCATCCATCCTGTATAGCTACCTATATTTCTATCTAAAGTAAGCATCGCCCAGTCATGTTGATACATTCGATCTTCAGTCCATCCCGCATAGGATCGTATATGTACAGCATTCGCATGATGAAATGGGGAATCAAACCAAACTTGTCCAGGAACTATTCTAACACTAGATGCCCAACCTCCACATTCTTGTGAGTATACAACATGTCCTGCCGTAAGCACATGATATTCGTCAATAATCACTCCCGAACCAACTACGTAAGAGCCGTTTGCAGTGGTTACATATATTTTACATATAGCGCTCCATGGAAACATATCCGTTTCATTTATTTTTTGTCTATCATCGTTATAAATTATACCCCCAGAGTCATCATTAGGTGAAAATGATTCATAAGATTCCATAGAATTTGTACCAGAATACTTTAGGTTTGAAGCTTCCTCAATAGTGTCTCTCTCTCCAGAAATTAGGTTTAATGAGACTGTTTTTGTTGGATTTATTGAAGTGTTTCCTACTTTTTGGTTTTTGAAATTTAAAAGATCCTCTATAGGTTTCCATTCAATCGTAGGGTCATCTAAGGCTGAAGGAAATAGCTTTTTCTCTCTTAAATGTTGTTCTATCTCAATTAAATCTTTAGCTTTTAGCCCCGGAACCAAATCAACGGTTTTGATAAGATTCTCTTCCTTTTGAGAGGTATTAAAAGCTATATCAGTTATATTAGTTGAACTAAACAATACTAGACTTGGTAAAACAAATATACTACAAAGAAATACTGTTAAAATTGCGTGTGTTTTTTCTAAATTAAAGTTCATTCATTTACACTTCTGTCAAGTAATTCTTATTTCGATTTTTAACTAAAACGTTAGTATAAGTTAACTTTATAAATATAAAAAGATTTCCTCGAGGCAGTAATAAAAAGAATTGAGAAATTTATCGAAAACAGATATATAACTTATAATTTTATCGGTTTCCAAAATTAAAGTCAATTAGAATATTTGAAAATCTAAAATTTAGAATTAAAAAAATTAAAAAATTAAAAGTCGAGTTTTCTTAGTTTTCTGGACATATTTCTCCGCTTTAAGATTTTCATAAAATCATCTTTGCGTTGATTTAATTGATTTAAAAATAAATCAAGCTTGTCAAAGTTTGTGAAAAAGTGTTCCTCGCCGTTCGCAATGATCTTGACGCCTCTATTATCCCTCTCAATAATGGCATAAATCCCTCCGACATTTGAATCATGTTTGATAAATACTTTTTCGTTCTCACTCGTTTCATTGCCTTTTTTAGCCCAGAAATCGTTTTTTAACAAATATCCTCTGTACATGCTCATTTTTTTCCTTCACACACAATCTTATATTTTTCTTATAGTCTCGATACATCATGCCTGTATAGCAACTATGACCATCGAGATAAGATCTCAATATTATATGTTAAATATGAGTTTCTTGGTTTTAATGGATTGTAATATTCAGATAAAACATTATCCAAGTATTACACATTTTCAAAACTCATTTATTTACACAATCTATATCTAACACAACTGCATACTTATTTTTAAATTACGTGGTAAAATTCTCTTTAGTATCTACTAAACTAAAATTAGGAGGGGTCATTTCCACTGCAAATGAATTATGAAGACATTCTATTAGGATCATATTTACAAGAAGAAAAGGATATATCTCCGTATCATTTCCCTTTTTCTTTATTGAAGATGATCAATCTTTAATATTATTTTAATGAATTATTACGCGATAGTGCTACATACTAATCTCAAAAAATAAGCTTTATAAAATTCAAAGATCTATCTTAATGCGTAGAAAAATATATACCTATATAGATAAAAATGATGAGTGAAACAGAATTTTTTACAAAAGTCATTGAAAAATATTCTGATATTAATCACGATCCGATAAAAACTGAATTGCTTAAAAATAATGCCATAAGAGAGCTTATGGAACTACATTCTAATAACGGAAAGCACGGGTTTATTCAGATCGCGATGCCAATTCTTCTCTCACTCTTTCAAGACGAGTGTTTTGACCCGTTTGAAGCTTCTTGTAGTAAAGATTCCGAGCAACTAAGTCCTGAAGAAAGGAAAATTTTAAAGCGAATTCTTAAACAGGTAAATTAGGGAAAAGGATAGAGAGATTTCTTGCTTGTTTGATTTGGAAAGTAAATGTAGCACACATCAGAATAGTCCGATCAACATTAAATTAGTCAGTATAAGGAATCTTACGAATGTTATACACGTTTAATATTTTTCAATCGTATTTTAGATTTAGAATCGTTCTGCGAATTCCCACATATCATCATTGATGGTGTGGAGATTTTTCACGACTTTCCCCTTCTCTTTTAGTTTCATTTCCTTAGCATCATACATCGCCTTCCCCACCGCCAAGGTTCGATTATTTTTTTCATCTGCGATGCGTACAATGTCTCCTTTTTCGATAGATGACTCTATTTCTGTGATCCCCGGACGCATTATATCCGCTTGATTTAATGTAACATACGGCACCGCCCCCATATCTACTATGATTGATTTAAGCCCGATACGGTTATCTAACAAGAACGGAAGGACAGGGATATATCCATCTTTCGACTTCCATAACGCCAATTTACCATTTATCGCATATAGGTTATCATCTTCTTCGGTTATAATTATCTCAACTCTACTCTTTTTTGGAAATACTTCTTCTATAAACCTCTCTCCGTACATCTCTCTAAGAGTCTGTTTCAATTCATCTAATTCGTCCTTTCTGATAAAATGCCTTTTTGTTATATTCATTTTTGCCAAGCCACTTTTTATAATATAATTTAATTCAAATTCTTTTTTTAAATTTCTTTCAAAATATAATTTATCTGATATCATTTTCATTTCATTTTCATTTCATTGCTTTTAAGAAAAATAAAAACTTCTCTGGATTCGCTATAAATTTGGTATCTGAGATAGGTAAAAATCCCGAAATTAAAAGCACGGAAGGCGAAAAAGATTTATCTTGAGTATAGGAAAGTTCTCTTGAAAGGTTGAAAAATGGCTCAAAAGTAGCACATAGAAAATTCCCTTCTCACATAAAAACCTTTTAAGTATTTTGCATTATACAATTTGAGTTTTCCATTATGAGTAAAGTTGTAACTTCTGCGTGTGTTATCATCCCGCCTCGTGAGAAATGGGAACCGATTCAAAAAATCCGTCGAAGGCACGATCGAAAAATTGACCGATGGATGCCCCATATCAATCTGCTCTATCCATTCGCCCCCGAAGAGAAATATGAGACTGTGGAAAGCGAGATACGCAAGATTCTGGAGTCTATTGAACCGTTTGAACTCACTTTAAAACGATTCAAATATTTTCGACATCGGTATCAAACCTATACGATTTGGCTCGATCCGGAACCGAATGAAAAAGTCGCCCATCTCCAGAGGCAAACATTACGCGCAGTGCCAGAATGCAACGATGTGAACCAATTCCGCGGGGGATTTCAGCCTCATCTGAGCGTTGGGCAATTTACAACGTACAAAATCAATAAAAAACTCAAAAAACTCAAAAAAAACTGGGAACCACTCACATTTCTGGTAGATAAGATCTATTTCATAAGTAGAAAAAATAGGAAAGACAGCGCCTTTGAGGTAAGTATGTCCATTTCCTTATGATCTTACTATCATAATGACTATATCTTATCACGGAAACAAAGACTAAAATACCATCAACTGATAATTTTATAACAAAACTATCTAAAAATATAAAAACTTGTAATATATTAGTCTATTACCAGTAAAGGAAAATTATTTGGAAAATTACTTTTTATTAGTGAAGCGAATTATGAGTAAAGATAATGGTGGAATTCTCGAATAAAGAATCTTGAAAATGCGTCTCTTCGCCTTTTTCCTGCTTGACTGCTAATACTAAAAGGGTTTTTTGTAAGGGGCTTAAACAAATCTCTAATGACATGATTTTTCACTTTTTGAGCGTTTTTACTTTTTTTTGGTCTCTAAGTTGACACGATCTCAACTTATCTGTGCTAAGTTTATATCATATTAACTTACTCAAGTTTATATTATATCAACTAATCGCCTTTAAGTTGGTACAATCTAAACTAAGTATATAAACAAAAAACGATTCATCTGAAAAATACAATTTAAAGGGAATATCCTATTATAATTGAGAAAAAATGTGAGAACTCCGATCTCATCTACTTGAACGAAAGTGAATAAAAAAAAGAAATGGAGATTAATGGGTGAGGCGGTATTCGACATAGCCCGAGATAAAG
>WJIN01000367.1 GCA_014730295.1 Promethearchaeota archaeon
AAAGATAAGTCGTGTATTCTTTTTTTTAGTAGATTTTAACATAATCATCAAAAATTTATAAATTTCCTAATAGGATTGTATACAAAAAATAGTGCTTTATCTATTTATAAATATTGTATGTATTATAAATGATAATACACCTATATAAACAATCCGTTTAAATGAGAATGAGTTCTCATAGAACGTACGAACCAAGTGCACTACCACTTATCACTAATGTACACTCCAGAGAAAATAGGAGATAAAAAAAGAGCGATTAATCGCTTTCTTGTTCGGATTTGAGAATAATGCGGGCATCAACGCACATAATCCCATCTTCGTAGATAAACACGGGATTGAGATCCATTTCGTATACTTCCTGGTGGTCCATGACAAACTCCGAGATCTTCATCAGTACATCTACGATCGCAGTAATATCCGCCTTGGGTTTGCCACGAAATCCGTCTAACAGTGGAAATCCCTTGATTTCATGGATCATTTCCTTTGCATCGTATTCTGTGATGGGAGCAATTCGGAAGCTTACATCTTCTAAAAGCTCGACTAAAATTCCACCGATACCAAACATAAGAGCTGGTCCGAATTGGGGGTCAGTGGTCATACCAATAATCAACTCTGCAATGGGTTCTTTTGCCATCCCTTGCACCGAGATCTGCTTCTCTTCTTTGGAAGGAATTTCCATAAGTTCATCATAGGCTTTCTCAACCTCTTCTTTACTGCCAAGATTGAGCTTCACGGCTCCCGTATCGGATTTGTGCACAATATCTTCTGCCATCAGTTTCATCACGACAGGATATCCGATCCCTTCAGCAGCGTTAATGGTTTCTTCCTTAGATTTTGTCAGTTTCTGCTCTGGAATGGGGATGCCGATGTCTTTTAATAATTCTTTTGACTCATATTCGGTTAGTACATTTTGCCCGGCTTCGGCTTTTTGTTTAAGTATATCTGAAACGCTCATAATACTATTTGTATTTGGTAATTAGACTGATAATTTAATTTATCTGAATATGTTATAAAATTATAATTGAAATATAAAATTATTTGAAGGTTTCGCTCGCGTCATTTTTCGTCCGTCTTTGTATCTCTTAGATGGTTAAATATGATGAAAATATAAAAAAGAAATGGAAATCAGCCTTTTCCCTATATTTATAAATGAAAAGTAGTTCCACTAATGCCAAATGCGTGGGAAGGATGATTTGCCATCTGTCGATTGAATTCAAATCCGGTACAATGCATCCCGCATGTAATCTCGGGATTTAAGTTTTGAATAAAATCCACGGCTTTTTTAACGTCTTCCGATGATTCCCATTCTTTGTGAAATCCTCCAATAATCGCATATACATCATTTATTCCGATGATTTTCTGTGCGTGCTTTATCGTATTGATGATCCCCGCATGCCCACAGCCAGTAATGATTGCCAATCCTTTTCCCTTAATATTTAAATAAATCGAGAGTTCATCCCTAAAAGTATTTTCAAGGAAATCTTTTCGCCCTTCCATGAGATAAAACCCATTTGAAACCTCATTTTTATCGAAAAGTTCAATTTCACCGCTTATTGCCATTCCATTCAGCAATATTTCTGGAGCAGTGGGTTCAATAAGATTAAAGTTCTTTTCTCCCACATATTTATCAACTAAAGCCCTCTTGAAGGAAGGAAGCTTTAATTCAAAAATAAAGGCGTCTTGTTTGCGTAGATCACGATAATTTTCTGAAAGCTCTTCGGGGGTATAGAATGTTCTTCCCTCTTTGGGGATAAGAATCATATTTTGCTCATATGCATTAGGGCTAATCACCACATCAATCCCTTCTCTTAATTTCGGAAATACTTCCATCATCCCACCATAATGGTCCACATGTCCGTGACTGAGCACAAACTTGTCTATCTCGCTAAAATCAATACCCATGGCGGCAGCGTTTTCAATAGCACTCCCTCGCGGACCTCCGGTATCTAATAATATTTTTTGCGATAGCCCATTTTCTCTAATCTCAAACAACATTGCGAGACCATGTTCACCGAATAATTTGCTTCCATTACTCTGGGGTTGAATAACTTTCCCTCCAAATTTCTCATCAGTAAGAAGAGTAGAAATAACAGTATTGGTAGTTAATACGGTAATGTCAACACTGCCACTCTCTATTCCATCTGAAATATCTATACTCATTTTGATTTAAACCTACAATTTTAATTATTAATACTAGAATTGTCATTAATGAATATATATTTATTATTATAGATACTATTGAATTATTCTCGAAAGATTGTCAAAATCAAAATTCAAACCAAAAAGACAATAAATAATAGATATAAGAAAAAAAGGAAAATAAAATGTGTTAGCTGGTAAAGGTGGTAATCCCTTTCTTTACTCTAATCCGCCATTTGCGAATCTCATCAACAACGAACACGCTGAAGCCCGCGATAATCACTGTTAACCAGTATTCCCACCTTAAAAGTGGGACGACGTTGAACGCAATTCCCAATGGTGTATAAAGAATTAAGAGTTGTAAGAAAAACGAAAGTCCTGTCGCCCAGAAAAGGTTCTTATTAGGGAATAACCAAAATGGTTTGAAATTTGAAGTACATGAATACACAAACAAAAGTTCACATACCACAAGATTTGTAAAAATTATCGTCTGTGCTAATGTCGCAGCATACATATTAGCATCAGTTCCCACATTGATAAAGTTCATGGTTAAATTTGGATCAATATTCCCTTGAGCCCATGCAGGAAGCAATACGAACCAGAGTAATAAATAGAGTGTAATATCTGTAATTGATGTATAAATACCTAAGAAAAGAACTGGGCCTTTAATTTCCGATATCAATGAAAAGCCTTCACGCGGCTCGTTTTTCATCACATCAGGATCTGTAGGAGTAAACCCAAGCACCATCGCAGGTATACCATCCGTCGCGATGTTTAACCAGAGTATTTGGATCGGCGTTATCGGAAGAGCTGCAAAGGTGACAAATTTGATTACGATATATGCGACTAGAATAAGAAATATCTCATCAAAATTGGTGCTTAGCATATATCGGAAAAACCCTTTCGTAGTTTCAAAAATTCCACGGCCTTCTTCAATGGCTGCAACAATTGTAGAATAATCATCATCCAGAAGAATCATATCCGAGGCTTCTTGGGTAACTTCCGTACCCTTAATACCCATCGAAACTCCAACATTTGCTCCCTTCACGGCAGGCGCATCGTTCACACCATCGCCTGTCATTGATACAACATTTCCTTCAGCTTTTAATGCTTTTAGGATTCGGAGTTTATGCTCCGAAGTGACTCTGGCAAATATATCCACATCTCTTATTCTTCTAAGTAAATCATCATCGGACATCTCTTCTAATTCCGCTCCAGTGATCGCTTCATCTTTATCCGTCAATCCAATTTCTTTTGCAATCGCAATCGCAGTAATTTTGTGATCTCCGGTAATCATTATGGTTCGAATACCAGCATTCCTCGCAACTTGGATTGATTTTTTAACTTCATCCCTCGCAGGATCAATGATTCCCGCTAAGCCTAAATATGTGAAATCTTTTTCGATCTCCTCTTCGCTATATCCCTCCTTTAATGGCTTATATGCGATGCCCAATACGCGCAGAGCACCTTCGGCAAATTCATTATTCTTAGAAAGATAATTCTTTTTAACCACATCAATTGGTTTAATCTCCCCGTTATATAGTCCTTTTCCAGCTTTCTCTATTAGCACATCTGGTGCTCCTTTAATCATGGAATACAATTCTCCATTCATACGAACCACAACAGACATCATTTTTCGGTCTGAATCGAAAGGGATCTCATCAATTTTTTCTGCTTTCGGATCAATATCCATTTTTTTAGCAAGCACTTTAAGAGAGATTTCAGTAGGATCTCCAATCACATCAGTTTTTTTAGAGCCATCCTTTCGAGGAGTGACAGTGGAATTATTACATAATTGGCAGACTTGTAGGTATCGTTCAAGGTTACTATTATCTTTCACATTAAGGGGCTCTCCGGAGTCTGTGAGAATTTTCCCCTCTAATGTGTATCCCACTCCTTCCACATCGTATTCTTTCCCTCCAAGATACACCTTTTTAACCGTCATCTCATTCTTAGTCAGCGTACCAGTTTTATCGGAACAAATTATATTAACTCTCCCAAGTGTCTCAACTGCGGTAAGTGTTTTTACTAAAGCATTCCTTTCTGCCATTTTGCGCATCCCGATACTCATTACAACGGTAATAACTACCACCAGTCCCTCGGGTACCGCCGATACCGCGAGACTTATTGCAACCTTAAAGGCGTTTATCATTTGTTCAATTTGATTTGCTTCCCCTGTAGGGAATCCAAAAACCAATATAGATTCTACCGCAAAAACAATAGCACAAATAATTATAATAATTATTCCTATCTTTCTTCCAAATATGTCTACTTCTTCTTGGAATGGACTTTTTTCATGTGTTTCTTCTTGTATTTTTTCGGCAATTTTCCCAACTTCCGTTTTCATTCCTGTTCTTACTACGATTGCTTTTCCATTTCCACGTGTAATGATCGTATTGCTAAATACCATATTCCTTCTGTCCGCTAAGATTGTTTTTTTTTCGTGAATTGTGAGTTTCTTTTCGACGGGTTGCGATTCTCCCGTTAATATAGCCTCATCAGCGTATAATGAGTATCCCTTTATTAATCGTGCGTCAGCAGGAATCTTATCACCCTCATCGATCTGGATAATATCGCCGGGTACAACTTCCGAAATATCGATTTTTTTGATCTTTCCTCCACGAATAACTTTCGCATAGTGAGGCGCCATTTTTTTTAAACTCTCTAATGCTTGTTCTGCTTTATACTCTTGATAAAATCCCAAGATTGCGTTTACGATGAGTATAATAAAAATTACCAGAGCATCGATAAACTCTGAGGGTGCCTCACCTTGTGATAATTCATATAATCCAATAATGAGTGATACAGCGATGGCAAAAAATAGGAGATAGACCAGGAAATCCTTGAATTGACTCAAAAAAATTTCCCACGCCGTAACCCGCTTAGTTTCTTTTAATTCGTTAGGTCCATATTCTTCTAACCGTTCCTTAGCTTCAGTCTCACTAAGTCCGTTCTCGATTGATGTATCAACCTTATCGGCAACTTCATCGACTTCTAACGCGTGTGCGTGTAATTCTTCAGTTTCCATATTAATATATTTAAAATTAATTATTTTGTAAAAAATTCACAAACAAATTATTTGTTTTAGATAATAAAGTTGCTATTTATATTTTAGATTTGGGTTTGGATCTATATTAAATTTCCAATTATAAATAATTTAAGCGATACCAAAGAATAGGTCTTTCCAGATGTTTTTAGACCATTTAAGATAATTAAAAAAAAAGAAAAAAACAACACTTAGGTTGTAAATTTGGTCATACCCCTTTTCACTCTGATTCTCCACTTCCTTATCTCATCTACAATGAATACGCTAAATGCTCCCAATAGAAGTGTCACCCAGTATTCCCATCTATCGAGTGGGACTACTTTAAAGGCAATCCCTAAGGGAGTAAAGAGTATTAAAAACTGTAAGGCCAATGAGAGACCAGTCGCCCAAAACAGATGCTTATTCGGAAATAACCAAAATGGCTTTATATTTGAAGTGCATGAATAGACAAATATTAATTCGCAAATAACAAGATTCGTAAATACTATCGTCTGTGCTAAAGATATTGCATAAAGGTTTTGAGGGGTACCGTCAATTAAATATGCCATTGTAAGATTGGGATCAATTCCCGCTGTTGCCCATGCTGGAATTAATACTGACCAGAGCAGCAAATATAGTGTTATATCTGTAATTGATGTATAGATTCCGAGCAAAAGGACGGGGCCTTTAATTTCCGATATCAATGAAAAACCTTCACGCGGCTCGTCTTTCATCACATCTGGATCAGTCGGGGTTAATCCCAAAACCATAGCGGGAATGCCATCAGTGGCGATATTCAACCACAAAATTTGAATTGGTACAACGGGTAGAGCTAAAAATATTCCAGCAAACAACTTCATAACAATATAAGCAGTAAGAATCAAAAAGATCTCGTCAAAATTCGTACTTAACATATATCTAAAAAAACCTTTAGTGGTTTCGAATATTCCCCTACCCTCTTCAATCGCATCTACGATTGTAGAATAGTCATCATCAAGTAATATCATATCGGATGCTTCTCGTGTAACTTCAGTTCCTTTAATACCCATCGCCACACCAACGTTTGCGCCTTTCACGGCGGGTGCATCGTTCACACCGTCCCCTGTCATTGAAACTACTTTGCCCTCACTCTTCAAAGCTTTTAAGATTCTGAGTTTATGTTCGGAAGTGACCCGGGCGAATACATCGACATTTTCTACTCTTCTAAGTAAATCATCATCTGTCATCTCTTCCAATTCCGCTCCTGTGATCGCCTCATCTTTATCAGTCAACCCGATTTCTTTTGCAATCGCAATCGCAGTAATTTTATGATCTCCGGTAATCATTATTGTTCTGATACCGGCCATCCGAGCTTCTTCAATAGAATCTTTCACCTCATCTCTCGCAGGATCAATAATTCCCGCTAAACCAAGATAGGTAAAATCTTTCTCAATGTCATCTTCATTATATCCTTCTTGTAATGGTTTATATGCAATTCCTAACACTCGAAGGGCATTTTCTGCAAATTCATTGTTTTTTGAGAGGTATTTATCCCTGATTTCCTGAATCGATCTAATTTCCCCATTATATAATCCTTTCGCTGCTTTTTCGATAAGGACATCGGGAGCTCCTTTGATCATCGAATATAATTTTCCATCCATACGTACCACCACCGACATCATTTTCCTATCAGAATTAAAAGGAATTTCATCAACCTTTTCTGCTTTTGAATCTATATCCATCTTTTTGGCAAGTACTTTAAGTGAAATCTCAGTAGGATCACCGATAACATCTGTTTTTTTTGTTCCGTCATTTCTTGGATTTACTGTAGAATTATTACAATATTGGCAAACCTCCAGATACTTTTTGAGATAATCATTATTTTGGACATTTACAGAGGTTCCTGAATCCTTTACAATTTTGCCTTCCAATGTATACCCCACTCCTTCCACGTCGTATTCTTTTCCTCCGAGATAGACCTTTTTAACCGTCATTTCATTCTTAGTCAGCGTCCCAGTTTTATCCGAACAGATAATATTAACTCTCCCAAGAGTCTCGACTGCGGTAAGTGTTTTTACTAAAGCATTCCGATCTGCCATTCTTCGCATCCCGATACTCATAACAACGGTAATAACTACCACCAGTCCCTCTGGGACTGCAGAAACCGCGAGACTAATAGCAATTTTAAAGGCTTCAATAATTGCTTCAATTTCATGTTGATCAAATTGAAGTCCCTCGTCGATTAATATAAGAATAAATTCGATAGCAAATACGATAAAGCATATGATGATAATTAATTTGCCTAGCAATCTTCCAAACTTATCTATTTCTACTTGAAATGGTGTTTTTTCATGAACTTCTTCTTGTATTTTTTCGGCGATTTTTCCGACTTCTGTTTTCATCCCCGTTCTCACGACTATTGCAAGACCATTACCACGGGTGATAACTGTATTGCTGTAAACTATATTTTTTCTGTCCGCTAATATGGTTTTTTGGTTGTATAATTTCAAATCTTTTTTAACTGGTTGTGACTCTCCCGTTAGAATCGCTTCATCAGCATACAAAGAATATGCCTTTATAAGCCTCGAGTCCGCGGGGACTTTATCTCCTTCGTCTAATTTTAATAAATCTCCGGGAACAACATTCTTCACATCAATTTGTTGTACTTTTCCATCTCGTATTACTTTGGCATAATGCGGTGCCATTTCCTTCAAACTTTCCAATGCTCTCTCTGCTTTGTATTCTTGATAAAATCCTAAGATAGCATTGACGACAAGAATTATGAAAATTACTAACGCATCTATGAATTCAGAAGCTTCCTCTCCGGTATAGAGGGAATAAAAACCTATAATGATAGAAATAACGATGGCAAAGAATAGGAGATAGATCAAGAAATCCTTAAATTGACCTATGAATATTTCCCATGCAGAAATTCCCTTTGTCTCTTCTATTTCGTTCGTTCCGTATTTTGAAAGCCGTTCTTGTGCTTCCTTTTCAGTCAAACCGTCTTCAATTGATGTATCAAGCTCATCCGCAACTTTCTCAACTTCTATAGAATGTGCGTGTAATTCTTCGCTTTTCATTTTAAATCAAATTATACTTAACATTTTTGTTTAAATATATAAAATATATAAGTTAATATTTGAAATTTAATAAATCGATCTAATTCAAAAACATCCCCAATTTGTTGTTTAAAAATGAGAATTAAGGTAATTGGGTTTGATTAATAATTGATTCTTATAATACTCATTTCTTATCGGTTAAGATGAGAAATTATACACAGAAAAGTATTTGGTAATCCGAAAAAATTTTATCTGTGAAAGCCTATTTTAATTATTGAGAACTAGCAAAAATATATAAATTAAAATTATAATGGGTGGTTCTTGTTTAAAGTCAAAATCACAAAAACAGCTGTAAAATATATTTATCGGGAACAAGGTAAAAAATCCATCAATAATAATGGCGAAAACCCTTCGATTGCGATCTTCTACCATGAAAGTTCTTCTTGAACTACCTTTTATTGTGGGAACATGGTAGAAATTGTTGATAAAAAGAAGATTTTAAAAGATTCTGAACCATTTATCCTCTGGGATGATGTGGATGGAAATCCTCCAATCGAAGTCTTCATAGAAAAAAAAGTTTTAGACGAACTCGAACAAAAACCCGAATTACTAATTGATGCGGCGATGGGAAGAGTTAAAGATGAGGACTATGGTATGCTGTTTATCAAAAAGCAAGGAAATGTATATGGATAAAAATGAACCGATCTTATAAATTCTAGAAGATGGGTGATTTACGGTGCGTCCGTTTTAAAAATCCATAAGAATTATAGAATATAATTGTTGGAACATCTATCAATTACAAAGTAAACCTCTTTTTCTTACAAAATTTTATATTATAATCTGAATCTTTTATATGGATGATAATTTTATACTAACAAACAAATAATTACATATAACAAATTAGGGATATTAAATTGAACGTTTCACTTACCGATAATGCGAAACGATTAATTAAGGAGCAGAGCGAAAAAATTCGTGAACGAGAAACTATCGATGATATCGTTCTGGCTATTTATCAATATTCCAGTAGGTCTTGATCAGGGTATTTCTGTACTGATCTAGTTCAATTGGCTGACAAAAAGGACATTCATAAACACGGAGGATTCATAGAGATGAAAGATGTAGCCAATAACGATGGATTTGAAGTTTATATTGAAAAAAATAGCTTAGATTCATATGGTTCAAATAAAGACTTAATAATTGACGGAGAAGAAATGGATCGATTCGGTCAAAAAGTCGCTCGATTAACCTTAATTAAAAAATAAATCAAAAAAACGACCTAATCTTATAAATTTTAGAAGATTAGCGATTTTTCGGGTTGCGCCCGTTTTTTAGAATGTGGTTTTTTCACATTTCTTCTTTTGTTTTTTATTTAACCTCATGAAATGAAATAAACTCTTAGAAATCAATTATTTTTGTTTATTTCGTATATAGGGGAGTTTTCCCCCAGCTACTAAAATTTCTATTGACCGATCATCAAGAGAGTGAACTGCTATTAATTCTGACTTTTTGGTGCGATTTATTATTTTAGCTCTACCAGTTTTAAAAGAGGATAAATCAATCTCTAAAGAATGCTTTTGTTCAATTTTTTCATACTCGCTCGGATTTTTAAATGTTAAGGGGACAATCCCAAAATTCACCAGATTGTCCAGATGAATTCGCGCAAATGATTTGGCAATAACCGCTTTGATTCCCAAATATTTAGGTGCGATTGCTGCATGCTCTCTGCTTGAACCTTGTCCATAGTTCTCACCTCCCACAATAAATCCTCCTTTTTTCCCCCGAGCCCGTTCAGAGAATGCGGGATCTACAGCATTAAATACATAATCACTAATAGCGGGGATATTACTTCTCAAGGGTAGAATTTTAGCCCCTGCAGGCATAATATGATCGGTGGTAATATTATCCCCCACTTTTAGCAGCACTGTGCCAATTAATGTTTCCTCCAATGGGGGAAAGGTAGGTAAAGATTTGATATTAGGGCCTCTTATTATGGAAACATCTTTTTCCCATTGTAAAGGCGGAACGATCAAATTATCATTAATGATAAAGGAGGCTGGTCTACTAATTTCAACCTTTCCTTCATAATTTCGAGGATCGGTGATTTCTCCATGAATAGCAGAAACAGCAGCAGTTTCTGGGCTTACAAGATATATCTTTGCACTTTGAGTTCCCGACCGACCCAAAAAATTCCGGTTAAACGTTCTAATTGTGATGGCATCTGTCGGAGGAGCTTGTCCCATCCCGATACATGGTCCACAAGTGTTTTCTAAAATCCTTGCTCCCGCCTTCATAAGATAATTCATCTCACCCGACTGTATCAGATGATCCACAACCTGCCGTGAACCAGGAGAGATGGTTAGGTCGATAGATTTGTTAATCGTATTTCCTTTAAGAATTTGCGAAACCATCTTAAGATCTCGCAAGCTTGAGTTTGTACAACTACCGATACACACTTGATCAATTTTTGTTCCCGCCACCTCACTTACGGGTTTTACATTACCAGGACTGTGAGGTAATGCTATGAGAGGGACCAGCTCATCCAAATTAATTTTGATTATCTCATCATATTCCGCATCTGGGTCAGGTTTGAGTTCTTTCCAGACCTCTACTCTTCCTTGAGCTTCTAAAAATTCTTTTGTAATATCATCCGAAGGAAATATTGACGTAGTCGCCCCCGTTTCTGTTCCCATATTTGTTATAGTACCTCTTTCTGGAACAGACAATGATTTCACCCCTCGTCCTGTGTATTCCAATATTTTATTTACTGCTCCTTTTACATCAATCCTACGTAAAATCTCAAGAATGACATCCTTTGCTGAAACAAAATCGTCCAATTTCCCCGTCAACTCTACTTTAACTATCTTAGGAGTTTTTAAGTAAAAAGGTTCTCCCGCCATCGCAGCTGCAACATCTAGCCCTCCCGCACCGATAGCGATCATCCCTATACCTCCACTTGTCGGAGTATGGCTATCGCTTCCCAAGAGGGTTTTTCCCGGAGCTGAAAACCGTTCTAAATGTATCTGGTGGCATATGCCATTCCCGGGTCGTGAAAAATATAATCCATATTTAGCCGCTATGCTCTGCAAATACCTATGGTCGTCTGCATTTCTATAGTCCGTTTGTAAGGTATTATGGTCCACATAGCTAACCGATAGATCAGTTTTAACTCGTGGCACACCCATCTCCTCGAATTGAAGATAAGCCATCGTCCCAGTTGCATCTTGTGTGACGGTTTGGTCTATTTTTATCCCAATCATTTCTCCGCGGTCAAGATTCCCATCAACAAGGTGTTCATGCAGTATTTTTTCTGAAAGTGTCTTTCCCATTGTAATTCATCTAAACATTTCTGTGAGTATTCAAATAAATCAGTAATCTAACCATTTATTGTAAACTTAAGCCAAAATTTTCCATAATTCAAAAAGAAACTCGGCAAGTAATTTAGTTCAGCAAAAAATAAAAAATTTATAAGTATATGGTTTTTTATAAGAGTTAATCACATTTATCTAATAAAACTAAATCTACTAAAAACTTAATAACAGTGAACTAAAATATGAGAGCAGCGCGCGTGTTTCGATGGATAGTGCGTATCTTTGTTCTTTTTCTCACGGTCTCAATGACAGTTCTGTCCGTTTTAGGAGGGCTTTCTGCTGTACAAATTTTAAATGATCCTAATAATGTACAAATTCCATCTGGACCTTTAGATTTTAACTTAACATCAACGGAACCATACATTAACGTTCCATTTAGGATTACTAATGCGGGGTATTATGATCTAACTAATTTAACAATTACTTTTAAAATAGATATGGATAATGCAACGGAAGACCCTCAAACCATCTATGACGATACAGAGAATTTTGGTAATATATTACATGGAGAAACTTTAGATAGTAATTATAATGCAACAAACTTCATTACTACAGATTTTTATTTTGATCCAACTTTTCTTGCTAATATCACAGTTTCAGCGTCTTATTCCTTAGATCTAATCTCCTTTCGAGTAAAATTAATTAATTTAAATGTAACTGAACTATGAGGTGATGATATGGGAGCATCAAAAAATATGCTAAAAGGATTTTTGTTTATGCTGGGCTACGCGGGATTTACCATTATCGTACCATACCTCACCTTTTCTTATATTAGGGATTTAACTATTGCTGGTATAGATTTAGGTCTAACACAAGAGGGTTACAGAACAATTATCTTTTGGGTGGTCGCGTTTGGGTTATTAATAAGTGGTTTTGCCTTTTTTACCTATTCCTCACCGAAGCAGTCGATCAGAAAAGGAGTTTTTGCGCTAGTTCAAATTATCGTAAATTGTATGTATTTATGGAGCTACAAATTTTCTGGGGCTACCACTGTCAATTTTGAGATAATTGCATATAACGGATTTGTGTCAATAAATCTCCAACAACTAATACTAGTTTACATGGGGATCTATTTCTTAACTATCGCAATAAAAATCTATGATCTCGTTGATTTCACTATAAATAGAGACAAAATTAGAAAAATGAGGAGGGAGGATTAAATGTTACTGCAAGCATTGGATTTTCTTCAAGTATTGGCTGATATTTTTGGTACGATCATTCTCTATTTGGGTCCTATTGTAAGCCCAATCGGAGAATTTATGGTATTATGGATTAATTATGCCTTGGCGTTCTTCCCCACCGGAGATTGGACGATATATATCATAATATTCGTAATTTTAATCATCTCTGCAATCATTGTTAATAGTTATTGGCCGGGAGATAAACCGTTAGAATCAGAAAAAGAAAAGAAGGGAAAAGCTTTATCCGTGGATGAAAAAGAGCCCGAAATTGGTACAAGCGAAGATCTGGATATAGAAGAAGATCTCGATTTCGAATTGGACGAAGACCTATTACCAGAAGAAGACTAAGAAAAAAAACAAAGAAAAAGAAGAGAATTATTCAAAAATTTTCATTATCTTTTTATTTTTTCATCGTTTTAAGCAGATTTGCTACACGCTTTCCCAAATTATTTGCTATTATTCCCCCGAGCTCATCAGTTTCATCTTTCCCTAAGAATTCTTTCCTACCATACTTTTGGAGCGAGGAAATGGGTATATTTTGTTCTAAAACGGGATTTCCAAGCGCGCCGACCACTATCATACCTTGGATAAGAGCAAAATTAATTAAATCACTTATCACTCCTCCCGCCGCATCGTTTCGAGTTCCAATCGCCACTAAAGGTGCAAAAACCATATTTTTTAATTGGTAATTATTCATCTTCCAAGGTCGAGAACGGTCAATAATCACTTTGAGTTGAGATGAGACACTTCCAAAATAACTGGGAGAGGCAATTAATACGGCATCAGAATCCAGTAAGGTCTCTTCCAGCTGCGGCATGTCATCATTCTCAGATAAAGGACACTCATAAGGGTCTCTTAGACATTGATCGCATCCGTTACAAGGAGTAATATTGAAATCCGCGGCGTAGATCTTGTTGATCTCAATATCATTCAGTTCGGATTTTGCTCCTTCAATGGTCTTTTCAATTAGGAAATTACAGCTTCTCTTTTTTCGAGGACTTCCCACAATAAAGGTTATTTTCGCTATCATATTAGTGAAGAATTTAGGAAACAATTAAATTTTTCCCTATAAATAATCATTAAAACAATAATAAAATTATAGTCCTCGATATCCTTCGGGTCTTAAAGTCTCTCGATGCGTGAGACCATACTCAATCACATCCAATATCTTCTCTTTATCCTGTTCCAGGACTCCTTTTATAGGGAGATAATTAGAAGCGTGGTTTGACCTAAATACGCAGTGTGCGTTTTTATTGGGAAAATTAATATGCTCAATAAAAGTTTTTAATTCCTTTAAAATTTGATCTGAGGGCATTTCGCTAAATTCTCCTTGTTGTTTTTGTTTGAAGATTTCCGTTCCTGGGGGCACCATCAAGCTCAAAAATGCGATATACCAAGTCCGGTCGTCATCTGGACAGATTTTATTTACCAAATCGGCAGATTCAATTGCATGTTTACGTGATACTTCTGGATGATTCGCACCCCCTAATCCGTTAATAAGCGTAGCTGAGAGGGTAATATCCGCTTTAAATAATTTTTTAGAAGCTTTAATATGATCTTCCTTTAAGGCGTGTTTGTGAACTTGCTGTAAAAGTTTGTCGTATCCTGATTCAAATCCGATATAGGCTATTTTTAATCCCGCTTCGGAGAGAGCCTTTAGTTGTGCATCTGTCTTTTTAATTATATCTTTTGAATGAGCATAGACCCCACATCGTTCTAAATTTGGGAATAAATCATTTGCATATTTAGTGACTTCAATTAATTTTTCAGCTGGAGTTACCATTGCGTTTCCGTCTAGGAAAAATATTCTACTCACGCTGGGTCCGTACTGAGACCTCGCAGCGTCAAGATCTTGTTTAACTTTGTTAATATCTCGTACTTTGAATTGCTTTCTTAAATTCGACATGCAAAAATCGCATTTATATGTGCAGCCTTCCGTAAGCTGGATTAATAATGAATGTGCTTCTGAAGGCGGGCGAAATACGGGACGACAGTAGAAGATACTACCGTTATCAGACATAGTAAATTACTCTTCGTTAAATTCTTCTAAATCTATTTCTCCTTCCATATATAATTCTTCCTTTTCTTCATCCGCTTCTTCAGGCCTATCGTCACAATATGGCAGATGTCTACTTAATCGAATGTATTCTTTACCGCAATAAGGGCAAGGAATGGTATCCTTTTCTTCTTCCTTTTCTTTTTTCCTTTTTGATTTCCGAGTTCGTGTCGGAATATAATCATCTAAATCTACATCTTCGGGTGCAAATTCACATTCAGCGACGTGAGTAGCAAGATTATCAAACATTTCACCGCAAAATGGACATTCTACTGCAAAATCTTCTGCCTCATCAATGGCTTTTCCTGTTTTTCTCTTTTCAAATCGTTCGACAACCTCTTCTTCTTCTTCGAATTCATCTACAGAAAGATCTATCTCTTCTTCCTCTTCCATCGTGGCTACCTCTAATTTCTCAGCTTCTTGTTCCTTTATAAGCTTTTCTGCTTTGCTTTTACTCTCTTGATAAATATCTGATATTTTTTCGTTGGATTGAGAATAGAGATCACATACTTGACATACATAAGCTTTTGTTCCTAATACTAAATTTCTTTCTTTACAATGCGCTAAGGGTTGTAAACTACTTGAAACATTACCTACGGGTTCAAGATGTTTGCATGCATTTTTTCTTGAATATTTTAGCTTTTGTTTTCTACGGGGCATATATGATATCACCAAAAAATAGTAATTATGAAAATGAAAGATAAAATAATAATTTTTGTGATAAACGCAAGATTTTTGGCACATTACAAACAAAACATTGGAATAATAAGGAAATAATTTAGATTAATTTTCATTCCATGATTTTTGTGCTTTTTCTAGTTCTAATTCAAGTTTAAATAGGTTCAGTTTAATATTTATCTATGAATTTTAAAAAATCAAAATCAAAAAAACGTATAAATCCATTTTGGAAAAGGCCTTTCATAAGAAAAAAAGTTAAATCGGAAAAAATTCAAGCAAAAATAGATGAAATTAAGAGAAAAATGAAGGAGAATGCTGATAACATCGAAAATGTTCTTCTTATTGGAACCCCATCTGAACAGAAGAAAATTCTTAAAAAATTAGGTTCACAACTTCATTTATCTATTTATCAAATAGATCTAGCTTATGTTATTAATAAATATAAAGATGAGGCAGAAATCGCTCTTGAGAATCTCCTTTCTAAGGCGGAACATAAAGATTGGGTTTTATTTTTCGATGAGGCAGATTCTTTATTTGGAGAGAGAACAGGTGTATCTGATGCGCATGATAGATATGAGAATGTAGAAGTTAATGCTTTAGTTCAGAGAATAGAAGAATTTGATGGGTTAGCGCTACTTGCATCTAATAAAAAAAAGACTCTCTCAGAAAAAGTGTTGAAAAAATTGAATATTAAAACAGTGATAGAAATTTCCGAGAAATCTAATGAGGATACTAACGAGAAATAAGCCTTTTTAGAGGTAAACTAATTTTTTTAGTTTTTTTAAAATAACTAAAATTTGGTGTATTATAATTCAATAATTAAAAATAATTTTATTAAGATCTTCTCTTATTTTTCGTCGAATCTGTGTATCTTCCAATTTTGGAAGCAATTCTTCTAAAATGTCATTTAGATCAGTAATTTTTTGAATTAATAATTCGGGTTTTGTCCAGAGTGATTTCCTTAACGGATGACTCTTTATTATTGCTTTGTTATAATTTTCTATAGCTTCTCGATAGAAAAGACAACTATTCTCTAAAAGATTAAGTCGAGTTTGATAAATTGTACCAATTTTGTGAAAACATTGAGCCGCACCCACATAATCCCCCGCTTTTTCGAAAAGAATTGCAGCATCCCTGATTTGATTTAATGCATCTTCTAAAACTTCATTATCCCCTCTTTTTAGCAGCAAATAACCTAATAAATAGTTCCCCTCCCCTTTATAAAATTCAGAGTCTTCTCTCTCTGCTGTTGATTTTAGTCTTTCAGCAAATTCCTCCGCCAATATTAGGTGATTACTGGAGATACAATTTTCTGAAAGGAGTTTTAATAATTCCAAGACACGCCCTCTATCCCCGATCTCTTCGTATTTTTGAATTGCTTCTCGATATTTTTCTACTCCTACAAAGACATCTTTTTTTTTAAGCGCTTGATTCCCCTCGTATACCAGCTCCTCTGCGATTGCCTGTTTTTTTACTCTCTCATCTTCATAGGGTTTTTGTTGGGTGCCATAAAATAAATCATCTCCGTTAAAAGTAATTTGGTCTCCCATAGGTATTTCATCTAATACTTCCATATCAAACTCCTCTGATTTTGTTAGATAATCTTTCCTTTGGGGTTCTTGATTTTGGGTTTGTTCAAAATCTCCAGAATAATTCGATTCTAACTTAAAATCCTCTCCATACGCAGTCTGCAGGGGTTTTCCTGCACTTACTAATGCGGATAATTCGGAAAGAACATTGGCAAAGAAAAATTTATTCAGTCCTTTAACGATATAATCTACTTTATGATAATTAGTATCATATTCAGGCGCGTTCACATCCATCTCCACATCAGTTAATCGATAAATTTCAAAACCCGTGTCGAATTTCGTAATTTTTTGGTCTGTGCCTTCTATTTCTTCTTTCTTCTTCTTTCCCAATAAAGTATGGTCAAAAACCAATCCAATCGCATCGGGATTAGCTCCTTGAAACCCAAGTTGGTTAATTAGATCGATATATGAAAAAAAGAGCCCTAAACCCGGGTGTGAATGGAACCATCCTACAATATACCGATTATTTTTTTCTCCTTCCAATTTATCCTCGATCTCTTGAATGAATCCATAGTGTCGTTCATCAAGTTGCACATCTGTTGAATGTCCGAATGTAAGTGCCTCGGCATTTTCCACATATACGAAATCATCATCAGTATATCCGATAAGAAGTCCGTAAATTTCTTTCCATTCCTCGGCGGGAATTGATTTATTCGCATATCTGCTCGCATATAGAATTATGGTCTTATAGGCTTCTACATTTATAACCACTGGCTTCTCAAATTCAGTCTCTTCTTCTGTTCCTGAAGGAGTAATGTCTTTCTCCTGCTTTTGTTTTTCTGAAGTCTGTTTCTTTTCAAAGGTTTCCTGAGCTTCACTTTTATCGGTTTTTTCTTTCTCTTCTTTTTTTTGTGATTTCTCTAATTCTTCAGACATAATATGGAATGGTATTATTTATAGAATTTAGCAAACGTTATAGAATAAATAAAAAATAGCTTAATTAAAATTATCTATTAATTATGAGAAATCGACCGAAAAAATGTTTAAAGAACTCCGTCTTTTTTTAAATTCTTGATTTCTTCTTTCGAATAATTCAACTGGTTTAATAGTTCTTTCGTATGTTGACCCACTTTAGGAGCCAATTCTTTAATAATCAGGGGTGTGCGTGAATATTTTATTGGAGAATTTACATTCAGAATTTCACCTATTTTCGGATGTTCTTGAGTGATTACCATATTTCGAGCAATAAGCTGAGGATCTTCACATGCCTCCTCAAAATTCTTTATGGGAGCAACACACGCATCCTTATCTTTAAAAATCTCCATCCACTCTTCTTGAGTTTTCTTTAAAAATTCTTTTTGTAATTCCTCGAATACCTTCTCTCTTTCTTGACCTGATACTCCTTGTTTGAGCTTTAAATCTTTGCGTCCTAGAGTCTCACAGAGGGTATGCCAGAATTTCATCTCAATCGCTCCCACCGTCACATACCGGTTATCTTTCGTCTTATATATCTGATAATACGGTGCGGAGCCGTGGAGCGGATTTTCGGGTACGATCGAACTACTTTTATCTTTAGAAAAATGATATGCTGCTGCCATGGGCATGAAAGAAAAGACGGTATCGAGCATTCCTATATCGATATATTGCCCTTCTTTCCTTGGATTATTTTCCCGTTCGATAAGCGCACCTAAAATTCCAATAGTTGCCATTAATCCTCCTCCGATATCGGCTGCTTGGAGTCCCGGTACTACAGGTTTTCTTTCTTGATTTTCTTTTCCATATTTTTTTCTTTCGCGATTCAAGTTTAAAATGCCGCATAATCCTACATAATTCATATCATGACCCGCTCTTTGCTCATATGGACCTGTTTGACCATATCCTGAAAGTGAGCAATAAATGATCCCTTTATTCACTTCTGATATGGTTTCGTAGTCAATTCCTAGCTTTTTTGTAACCTTTGGCCTAAATGTCTCTAACACCACGTCAGCCTCTTTTACCAACTGATAGAATATTTCTTTTGCTTTCTCCTTTTTAAGATTCAGCGTGATTGATTTCTTATTTCTCATAATAATCGCATTAAAAGCGCTAACTCGGTGGCGTCCTTTTTGATAAAAGGGAGGAGGGTTCGCGTACGGGAATTTTGGGTTTTCCACTCGGATAATTTCAGCTCCCAAATCAGCTAAGATCATAGAACAATAAGGCCCAGGAAGCATTCTACTAAAATCAATTACTCGTACATTTTCTAATGGTAGAGTCATAAATAATACTACCTTTCAATTGAATAAAAAAGTTTCAGAATATAAAAGAGGGAAAAAAAGATTTTAGATCTTAATGATTTCCGCATCCATTTTGGCGGTATCGACTATGGCAAACGTTGGGTTTTTACTTAAATACCCACATGCCTCTCCAGGATTTACTACTAAAGTATCGTTCTCGTATTTTTTATTGATGGGGTCGTGGGTATGACCTATGAGAATTATATCAAATTCTCCAGATTTAGCCAATGCTTCAACAGTTTTTTCTGAAGCTATATGGGTGGCATATACCTTTTTTCCGTCTAAGTCTTCGACTAATTCCATTCCAACAAAATCGCAAATCCTCCCGAGATTCTCTTTCAAAAAGACACGATCTCCATCATTATTACCATATACTCCCATAAAATGTTCCTTAATATTGTCGTTTAGCTCATTGAAAGCATTATATGTAAATGGGGAAACATAGTCTCCGCAATGGATGAGTGCATCAACCCCGCGCCCATTTAGGATTGACACTGCTTTTGAGATGTTATCCATATGGTCGTGAGTATCGGCAATCACACCTATTAACATTTCAATTCAACCTTTTTTGATATTTACTAATATAGAATGATTTTTTAAAGTTCCATCTAAAAATTAATTATTTTGAGGAAAAAGTAGGCATGAAAAATATTTAAATTTGGAGATGCTTAAGATAACTAAGAATCTAATCCGTGATACGATTGAGCTTACAATACTTAACTTCAGAAAAAAAGGCAGTCGATAAAGAATTACAGAGATACTTTCGATCACTTCAGAAGAGAGAGTCGTCGGAAATATTTATCGACTTTATTGACGAATATAAACGATTTGTTTTAAATGAAAATGCGAAGAGGCTTCATCCCTTATTATTAATTGCCGCATTTAATGGTATCATCAATCCAATGTATTTAGAAGAACAAATAAATGATATCCGTAAGGTCTCCCTCGCAGTGGAGCTATTACATAATGCCCATTTAATTCAAGACGATTTAATAGACGATGATAAATATCGAAGGGGCGAATTAACCTTTCATCGACAATTTAAAAAAGACCTCACTCAATTTTATGAGGACCATAATGGAGAGCATTCTCAAACTTATGCTCAATATGGAAAAGATATGAGCGTATTAGGCGGCACGTATTCCTATTTGTTGGGGCTTGATATTATTAAAGAGTCAGGATTCCCCGAAAAATTGAAATTAATGGCGGTAAAAGAATATTCCGAGGCGATCGATTATTTATTGAAAGGACAAATTATTGAAGAATATATGACAAATCATAATTTGGTAATGTCCTTAGAACAGTATCTTAGCATAGAAGAAATGATGAGAGCTCGTGTATTTGAAAAGTCCGTAAAAATTGGAGCCATTATGGCAAAAGGGAATGTGCATTACCAGATTAAACCACTATCTGACGCAATGCTACGTATTGGTCAAGCGTATGCTATTCGAGATGATATATTGGATATTGAGAAGGATATCAAAGGAAAAAAGAAAAAAATTATCTATATTCTCGCTATACAGAATACTAATGAAGATCAATCACACAAATTAAAGGATATATTTGGAAAGGATAAAATTTTGGAAGAGGATGTTGAAAACGTGAAGGAAATTTTTAATAAAACAAACGCAATAAAGATAGCTGAGCACCTTTCAAAGAATCTAATTTCACAAGCCAAAAATTATCTGCAAGACATTTATCCTGACTTGAACAAGGAACAGAAAAAGTTTTTCACTCAATTCGCAGATTATGTATATGATAGAGAGATTTAGACCTAATCTAATTCAAGCCATTCATTCTTTTTATAGGTTTACGATTTTAATAAACACTTTCCTCTTTTAGAGTCATTTATATTTTTTTTAAAATTAAGTTGAGAGAAAACTAAAATAAGAATATTTAACCGAATCTAAAGGGTTAAGTTTGGTTCGAATCTAAACTAATTTCACATTATTGACTTGCTTATGCTCTAACATTCGAACATTGAGAGCCTTAAACACTTCGAGCACATTGTAATTTTCTAAGGCAGAAGTTCGATAGAATCCATCTAAATTCCTTTCTTTCATAAACTCATCAATAACATCTTCCCTAACAATTTCCATTGGAGAAGCCTGATCCAATAAATCGCTTTTACTACCCACTAAGATCATTGGAATCTGCTTTTTCAGTTTTTTATTCAGTAAATCATACCAATATTCAAGCTGCTGAAAAGAAGAATAGCTCACAGAATCAAATACGAGGAGTGCTCCATCCGCACCTTTGACAAATCGGGGTATAAGAGGTTTGAATCTTTCTTGTCCTCCAAAATCAAATATAGAATTTACAATACATCTTTGTTTAAAACCAGAAGAATTTCTATCCCTAATATTAGCATCTAAGTACGTAGAATGAAAATTAATGCCAATCGTGAGCTCTGTGTTCATGTTGAAAGAATTGAAGCAGTATCTATTGAATAAACACGTCTTTCCCGCACCTCCTCCACCGACAATGACTATTTTAAAACAATAAGCGACTGGCCTAGAAGCCCTCATTATTAGTGTTTATATATACATTCTTATTTGCTGAATTAGTTTCTGAAAATTCTATGCTTAAGAAAATAGTTTATTCCTAAAAAAAATAATTGAAATTCTTGTGGAATATAAGGACAAAATCTAAAAGTTTTATTCATTTTTCTTAAATAGTAGGAAAATTGTCTGATGATTTTAAATACACATCTCTGAGAGGTTAATTATGGCTAAAGAACTCCCCCCGGATAAAATAGTGATTCGACCCCCCGTGGAGGCATATTCCGTTCTCATTCCCGTGACAGGTGGTTGCTCTTGGAATAAATGCCGTTTTTGTGGGACTTATAATGGAGTATATGGAGTAATTCAAGAATACGCCGTCAGGGATCTCGAGGAAGTTAAAAAAGACATTGATTATTATGCTGAAAGGAATTATCATGGATATCCCGTATTTTTGGCGGGTGGGAACCCAACATCTACCCCAACAGATTATCTTGTTGAAATTATTAAATATGTAAGAGAAAAACTTCACAATATTCCTCGATTAAGTTGTTATGCCAAGGCTTTAGATATTCTTCGAAAATCGGATGAAGAATTAAAACAATTAGCTGACGCTGGCCTCGATATCGTATATATGGGCTTAGAAAGTGGTTCAAGTAAGATTCTTAGGATTATGAAGAAGGGAACAAACGCGGAATCTATCATCGAAGCCGGGAAAAGAGTAATGAGAGCCGGTATCGAATTGTCATTATATATTATCTTAGGTTTAGGAGGAAAAAAATATTCTAAGGAACACGTGGAAGGAACTGCGCGAGTCCTTACAGAAATCAACCCTACTATCTTCCGATTCAGAACTTTAAATATTTTACCCAATACTCCGTTATGGGACGACTGGAAATCGGGAGAATTTGAATTACTAAGCCCCGTGGAAAATCTTCGGGAAGAAAAGCAAATTATCGAAAAATTAGGGGATAATGTTGATTCTGAAGTCTATAATGATCATGTCTCTAACTATTGCGATATAGAGACAGATAATATCAAACAAGATCGAGGCGCATTTCTTTTGACTTTAAAAGAGATGATTAACGATCCCAAAATCAAAAATATGTCTCGAGTAAATCTGACGAGAATGTAATTTTGTTAGGTATGATTCTGATAATTTTCTCGAGCAGATTTATACAATTAAAGTGAAAAACTTTATTTAAAATCACTCTACTTATTATTAAAGATATTTCTCTCTTACTATTTTAATTCACAAAATTTTTTAGTAAGAAATATCTTAAATATTAACATTCAAACCTATAATAATCAATAAAATAATCAAGTCCTATAATATAAAATGACTGATCAATTTCGCAGAAAAATACATTATGATGATCTTATTGCAACATTCGATGATGTACTTATTTTACCGGGGTATACTCAAACATACGATGTGGACATCTCAGCAAAATTAGGAAAATACGAGTTTAACATACCTATAATGACTGCAGCGATGGATACGGTCACAGAAGAGGAAATGGCCATCCAAATGGCACTTCTTGGGGGTCTTGGTGTATTGCATCGTAATTGTTCTTATGAGAAGCAGCTCGAAATGTGTAAGAACGTAAAGAGGGCACGCTCATTCATAATCCGTGATGTAGCAACAATAGATATTAATGCCCGAGTAAGTACTGCGAAACATAAGATGGAAGATGCTGGAATAAGCGGGCTTGTAGTAGTAAACACTAACAATAAAGTATGCGGAATCTTTACCAAACGGGATATCCCATATTCGGAAGAAGAGGCGCGAAGGGGTAAAGTGAAGGATTATATGACAGAAAATGTCATTTCAATTGAGCCAAATGTATCACGAGAGGAAGCCTTGGAAGTCCTATATAATAACAGGATTGAAAAACTTCCGATAATAGAGGATGGCTATTTAAAAGGGCTCATTACTAAAAAAGACTTAAAACCCGAGTTCCCTCATGCATCTATTGATAAGGAGGGAAGGCTATTATGTGCGTTGGCAATTAGCCCTAAATTCCCAGAAACTACAGCCGCTCAAAATATCCTGAAGGAGATCGATGAATATGTAGACATCTTCTTTACAGATGTTGCAGACTTCTATAAAGAACGAGATATTCAGAATGTACGGAAATTGATGGACTTTCTTGATTCCGATTTTGTTTTAGGCAATATAGGAACTTATGAAGCAGCTGAACATCTATTAACAAAAGCCGATTTTAATGAAGAAAAATTTATCGCCATAAAAGTAGGAATGGGTTCTGGCTCTATCTGCTCGACATCAATTCAAACAGGGGTGGGTGCTCCGACCATATACGCAACCGCGCAAGTGGCGGATGCAATAAA
>WJIN01000368.1 GCA_014730295.1 Promethearchaeota archaeon
ACTCAAGACTGGACAAGAGAAATGTTATCGAGGCGTACATAGATTTTCGCAGAGAAAAATTATGTAAATAAAATCAATTAATTTATCTCTTTTTATCTTTTCACCTTTTTTTTTTACTCCTTCTTTAAGTTTCTTTTAGTCCAAGTGCTAAGAAATTCCTTTAGTTCTGCTTTTTCTACCCCGATCTCTGCTAATTCGGACTTTTGCTCGTTCTTATGGTGATAAGTGCCTTTTTCCCAATCATAATATGAAATCGGTTCTTCCATACAAGCAATAACGACATTTTTCTCTATTAATCATGAGACTCCGACAAATTTCTAAAACCCAAATCAAAATGTTGAAATTGATTGTTGAGAGAGAATAATACTTCGCTGAATACGAAAAGAAAGAACGATTTTCTTATCCATATTTAATTCAAAATGCAAAGGGGGAATTCCGTTTTTTCTTTAAATATAGATATCAAATTCATTGATCAACCCTATTCTAATATCAAAAAAAGAATGTGTGTGTGAAAAATGTTTCAAACGCCCCTCCAAAGAAGAGATCATAAAGAAAAGACTCAAGACCTCCAACGTGAGGTATTGGACTTGGTGGAGATGCTACAAAATTACGGTCTTTTGAAAGAGGACTCTTCCGAGGAGCAGAAAATAGACTTCATCTTAGCATATACGGAATATCGTAGTAAATGTTCCTAACCCATATCAATTTTTTTTAAATTTTCCCTTGTTTTATTTTCTTACTTTTTATCTCCTCTTACTTACCATAGTTTAGAATTGAGAGAAGAAGTAGAAAATCAAAAAGCAAAAGATTAACTTGAGATGCTATTCCTAAGGTTTCCGAAGAATTCTTGTATTTAATCGGATTCTACCTCTCGAGCTGCTTATTCCCACGATCTTCTCATCCCCCTCCGGAAAAAAGATAGTTGAAAGTTCATTAAAGAAATTCTTTTTCGATTTTTTTGAGGTAAGGTCCACTTGCTCGGAAAGAGCTCTCAACTTAGATTTTATGGGTGATGTGTCATAAAGATCGAAATACTTAAACCCCGTTTTATTAATGGTATATTTCACATATTTTTTCTTTACCACATAATATTCTCTTAACATTGTATCAAAATCCTCGACCTCAAGATATCTCCAATTATACATACCTCTCATAAACACATCCAAGGCACAAAATAAGGAGAATATTATATTCTTAGGAGTCTCTTTTTTACACGATATTAGATGTGAATGAATTTTCTTTGCTACACGTGAGACCAGAGAAATATCTACTTTAAAAGAGCGACAGACGGAAGAGAACTCCACAAGCAAGGATTTAAACTTTTTATCCAAATTTGCGGAACGACAATCATGACACCTGATAAAACCAAAATTTTCGTCGTCTTCAAGAAATTCTGCGTACTCATCATATGCAATACTCGTAATTAATGTGCGATAATCCTCAAATAAATAATAGCTAAGATCTACAAAATCGTTAATATGATAATTTGAAGCTTGGAAGAGTATGGATGAATCGAAATAACACATTTCATTATGGTCATAGACCGCATATGAAAAGAAATCTGATGTATCTTGAATTTTTAGGCGATATCGAGAGCTCTCATCAATCTTATAGAAAGTCTTTATTTTATTAATTAATGCGGATATTTTCATAAGAACCATTTTATGGGGAAAAAAACAGCGAAGACTTGAGAGAGTAAATTCATAGAGAGTTTCAAGTTGAGGATTATATGAAAGTGAAATGTCTTTAAAGAGAATAGAGAATTCAGAAAAAATCTTCGTAAGGATAAAGGACTCCCACTTTTTCGCGAATGGACCAAACTTCTTATATTGCCCGCAAGTATGCTTGAAATATAATAAATCATCAAGTTCTCTGAGATCTAAATCATGGAGGAGCGAAGGATCATCAGGCAATAATTTACAAAGCCCCAGAGGATATGAGAATTGTTGGATCATTATAAATACAAGCGGTCTTGTAGAATCCTTACGAAACCATTCTTGTATTATTCGCTGAAGTTTCCGAAGATTTGTTTCATAGACGCATTTTTTTTCCTGCTCGGAAAGATAATTTAGATATCCTCCTTCGAGTAGTATCGTCAGCGTTGGCTCGTAGCCCTCCTCAAAACGAATAGCGATTTCATCCTTAAAAACTTTTAACGCTTCTTGATCGCCTTGATCGGCTAACTCTTTCAGCAACGGAAATGCTATATTTGAATGAAGCAACCGAGTGTCATAATTATGTTCTACCCATGCCTGAAGATTGCTACAATGACCCCAAAATTCCGTGGACGGAGAGATCTCATACTTTCCTGATTCTGTTCCTTCCAAACTATTATCGAGATAATCGGAAAGCTCATCAATGGAACCGATCTCGTCATATTTTTGGGCTTCATCGGAGGCAAAAGTTAGCAATAAATATTTACATTGACTGAAAAGTTTTCCGTTCACATAGATATTTGTATTTTCATCTTCTAATCGCAAGGTAAGCAACTCATTAATCTTATAGACGGAAGAACGCCACTGATCTTTATTAATTTTTCGCAAGAATACAAACAAAAAATCATCTTGTTGTTTATGGCATTTAACCACTCTAAAATCTTCTCCGGCGAACAAGGTTTTATTTAGTAATTCGGAGCATTTATCCTCATTAAGCATATCTATCTGTTCGAGGATTCGTGGATTGATCTTAAAAGAATTACTCGAAGAATCATATTCTCGATAATCTATAATCACACATCGGAATAATTTAGGAATAAGAACACAAAATAAGCTAAAAAGATGATATAATTGATCTTGCCTAGAGCTAAGAGAGTGAAGAATACGATTAAATTCCATAAGATCCCCCCAAAATTCTTTTTTAAAATCTTCTGAACTCCCGGCAATCTTAAGAATTACCTCTTTCCCTCGAGCTGAAAGAGTAAATTTTGATAGGTCTAAAAATACCAGTGGCTCATCTTCTCTAAATGTGAGTGTGGGGAGTTCTACGATTAATCCCCGCCGATCGGGGAAATAAACCTCCTTCGCCCAAGAGCTCATTTTCACGCCGAAATCCGGAAAAGGTCCCGTATAGAAAAGTGAGTTAAGCATAAGCGTATAATCAATAACATAAGGGTTTTCAATATTAGTCTCTTTATTATCCTCCTCTTGTACCAATATATATTGTTTTCTTAGTTGTTCTTTTTTCTCTTTCGATACCGTAATCTTCCGTAAGTCCCCTGTATATAACATCGCAAGATAAACGAGCTCAAAAAAAAATATAAACCCCTTTTCAGGTTGGAGCCATGAACCACCAATAATTTTGTAATAAGACTCTAACAAAAGAGGAAACATCTTATCAACAACAAATTTTTTGATGGTATGGGCAAGATATAAGGAAAGTTTCGAGAAATGCTCCAAAAAAATCCCGATGAATTTATTCCATTGTGAGTATATACTGGTTTCAAAACACTCTTGAAGCAGAAGAAAAATATGACAATCGAGATAAGTCAGTGAAGAACTCTGACAACCGAAATATTTAATAAGATATACCGCAAGATCCTCTTCACTCTGTATTAATAATTCCATAATGACTTCATTAATTAGGATTTCGTATTCTTTAAATACCGCAAATCGTTCTTGGACGCTGAGATAATCCATAAGCCTATTATTCTTTAGATATTTTATATTCTTCAGTTTATTATTACTAAAAGAATATTCGACTTCTTTTTTGACAAGCTTTCTGAAGAAAGGCGATTTGGTATTCTCGAGGTAGTATAGAATAGAAAGCCGTAACTCTGAGGATAGCGCCCGAGGATCATAATCATCGTGAATCCAGCAGCGGAAATCAGACACCAGCTCTAAGAACGACTCTTCCAGCGCACCATTCGATTTACCCTCAGACCCGATCTCAATGGTTTTAGTTCCCGCAATTTCAATTCCAATTGTATTCAGATCCTTTCGGACGATAATGTATTGATTTATCGGGATCTCTACCTGTGCATGTTGAGTCTGGGATACCTTCATTTTGATTCTCCTTTTTTTGAGTTCGCCGGGTTGGACGGGGATTGATTGTTAACAGGAACCGTAAGTAAATCGCGAACAAAAACCTCTAATTGGGTGGTAAGCGAAAAGGTTTTTATCTCTTCAGATTTTTCTTTAGACGAAAGCCCTTCTACAAGAATATTTACATCAGCATCTTTAAACATTACCATGGTTTTGAATCATTACTATTAGAATTATTATATTCCCTTTTTATTAGGGATCTATATAAAGAAAAAATCTAAAAATTTCTTTGTTATCAGAAAGGTTTTTTTATTTCAATATCATCTATTCCAAAAATTACTAATCACGCGTTCTAGTGTCCTATTGTCTCGGATAAGTTTCAATTCTTTTCGCACCCACGCCGAGATCCAACCTACTTTTTTCTTAAATCTCTCATCCATAAACA
>WJIN01000043.1 GCA_014730295.1 Promethearchaeota archaeon
ATTTCATAAAAAATATTTTAATAGCGATTATGCTATGGACCCAGCAGCAGACAAAGGAAGAATCGAGAGCATTATGGATATAATCTCTCATAAAAAGATGTATAAGATTATAACCCCTGAACCAGCGAAAGAAGAGGACATTTTAAGAGCCCATACGAAACGTCATTTAGACTCGATAAAACGAGATTCTTTATTATACAAACTCGCTTCCTTAGCCGCGGGTGGGGCAATATTAGCCGCAGAAGAAGCATATGACGGCACTCCTACATTTGCTGTAATCCGACCTCCCGGACATCATGCGTCTGCGGACTCATGCTGGGGATTTTGCTATTTTAATAATATAAGTATCAGTTTATTGAAGCTATACGCAGAAGAGAAAATACATTCTGCCTTTGTACTAGATTTCGACCTTCATACGGGAGATGGTAATATTAATATTCTTTCTAATCGAGAAGATCACTTTAATGTGAAAATTTTAAATCCCAGAGCTGGGGAACGTATCGCATATTTAAATGAAGTGAGAGAATATATGGAAAACTTAAATGATATTGATATTTTTGTAGCCTCGGCGGGATTTGATGAAGGTATCGATGATTGGGGTCACAAACTATATCCTGAGGATTATACCCGCTTGGGAGAAATGATGAAAGAATATTCTGAGCGTATATGTGAAGGACGCCGTTATGCATTATTAGAAGGGGGCTATAATCATTCTGTGCTCGGAAAAAATGTTGATGCTTTCTGTGAAGGATTCCAATAGAAATAAGGAAAATGTTTAATTTTCAAAAGAAAAATCTGTCTAAAGGTGGATTATATCTTTTTCTTCTTTATGTTCATGGTCGTGATCACAAGATTCACAGCTAATACCGAGTTGGAAGGGATTAGGAACGGGATCTGGTTCTAAATCGGTTTCTAATAGTTTCACTTCAAAGTGTAGGGCTTTTCCCGCTAGGGGTGGATTCATATCTACCAATATAAAGTCATCCTCGATAATTCTTACCCATCCTGGAGAAGTCATACCGTTTGGAGCAACCACCTCAACTTGTTGTCCCAATTCTAGCTCATGTTCACCTTTAAGGTCTTTCTTAGAAATTTTCTCTACTAATAATGGATTAAATTCTCCATACGCCTCTTGGGGGGTGAGCCAAAATTCCTTTTGCTCACCTTTTTCCATCCCGATGAGGTTTTTTTCTAATTCTGGAAGGACTTGACCCGTACCAAGCTGAATCTTTACCGGCTCTCCGTTCTCTTCTTCGCTGGAACTAATTAAATTTCCCTTTTTGTCTCTAAGCGTGTATACAATTTTGATCACATCTCCATCTTCTACTACCATTATAGTTTACCTCTATGTTTTGATAAATAGATAGTATTACTATTGAGTCATTGTTTAATTTTAAAACGCTTATGAATTAAATATAAAATTCAAGCAGAATTTTTAGAAAGATAATAAAATATTTCCTATCGATTGTAAAATATAAATTGAGAATGTGATTTAAACTAGATTGAACTACCAGCCCCTAAAGGTGCTGGATTCTTGCTTCCTTGACCACCGCGCCTAAATGGCGTCTTACACGATCTCCACAAGCGTAATTTCCCGTAGTCCCTACGGTAGGTCATGAAATGACTGGGATGCCTCTCTCTTCTAAGAGGCGTATTCCTTCTTTCTTAATATTAGCAGACGCGTTTTTATCTCGATGATGATGAGTGCCACATTCCGGGGCACGTCCATTCACATTCGCTTAAAGTTAAGTTCTTATTTTTATATCCGCAAACAGAGCAGAGTTTACTTGAGGGAAAAAAACGGTCTACTTCTTGATAGCGCTTACCGCGATTCCATTATATTTTGATCAATTCGATAGGATAAAAAGGATATAACTATCTGAGTTTAGTGATTTTTAAACGCATCCATCCACGCCCTTAAGGGCGTTGCTTTCTGCGTAAAAAACGGTAAATTTTCTGGCTAAACTATAACACTCCACTTATATTACCTAAGTTGTTTAATGATAAGAATATTATAAATCAAATAAAAATAAAAAGATGATAATAGGGGTTAAATCTGAAAAAATGCTTCCTCAAATTCGGGTTTTCCTTTATATTTTTGCATAAATAATAAAGGCGCTTTATCGATATTTTTATAGAAATAGGAAGGAACTCGTATTCCCGCCTTTTTTAATCCTTCTTTCAACTCATCAAGAGAAGGTGGACATCCCTTAATCGCAATTAATTCATTTATGTTAGGATGATCTTTATTCTTTGTATATTGACATTGGCCCAGCAAGATCGTCTTGTTCATCCCTTCTGTGGGTTCCATTTCTTTTCCCGTAAGAACTTCGATATTATCATAAGCTTCACCCTTATAGGCGGTCTTTATGGCGGTTAAAATAATCCCATTCAGCATTGAACAGAAAGTACACATTGATTCATCATACTTGTGATATTTTATACCTTCGATTCCTGCTTTAGCATATGGGAGAGGTAAAGTATCATTTTCTTTATAAACGTAATCCCATTCATGAGGTTTTGCTAAATCCTCGATTTTTTCTCCTTTTATTTCAATCTCTGATAAATCAGTTGTTCTATTTCGGTCTTTTGCTGCTTGGACGAGATGTGGAACAGCGGAAGGGTCGATATCTAGTAGGTTTGCTCCCACCAAATCAGCAGATAGGAGGTCTCTTGATGCCACGAGTATATTACTACGATGAGCTTTCCCATCCATCGCGGGTCCCCTTTCAAGGGTATATATTCCATCAATAATAGTTAATGTGGGAGGTATTTTATTGGCCAACTGCGCAACATTATAATGCAAATCATGCTCCGGATCGGCGCTATGAAATTTTTTCCGAGATGGTATATTGATGAGCCCTTTAATATTTTTTAAGCCCAAACTGACAACACATTGCGCGTGTGTCTTTAAAACAGGTAGATCAATAAGAAAATCTGAATTAAGCATATCTGCGTTCATCTTTACTGATAAATCGTCTGTAAGGTTTATTCGTTCAAAAGGTCGTTCAAATGTATTATAGACCTTAATTCCATATCTCTCTTGGAGATCATAATATCCAAGATATTCAAATGCTTGTTTAGCAGTTTCCTTATCGTCCTTATCTTCAGTGATGATACCTTCCCCGATGGTAATATCAGAAAACCCTTCCTCATTCAGAATTCTTACGACATCTTCTACAACTCTACTGGTGGTAATCATTCCCCATTTTGGGAAATCACAATGGCGATTCCAATACACAACATTCGGTTTAATGAATATTTTAGAATCTTTGGGAATATCCTTTAATCCGTTAATCAGATCGATCACTTTTTTTACAGATTCGTAAGATTTCTTATATTCAACAATGGAAACGTGGTATTTTGACATATCTATTTCAAGTCCAGAATAACTTTTTTATTAAATTAATAAAATCTAGTTCCTAATAAAATTAAACTCATTTAGTTTAATAATTGATATAGATTTAATATTTTCCTTTTATGAGTGTATTTAATCAACTCAGAGACAGAGAAACTAGTGTTATTCTAAAATAAAATGGTTTTACTTAGGTAGAGAAAATCAAAAAATAAAATAATTAGAAAAAATTAATAAGAAAAAAGAAAGATCAGAAAACTATATCCTTTTTCCTGGCATAATATTTAACGATTTCAAAGCCTATTATACATATTAATGAAATTAGAAAACATACCAACCAATCAGACCAAGTGAGGTACATAAACATGAAATTTATTCCAATCTCGGCTAAGGTTATCTGGACTCCCGGAATATAGATCAACATAAGTAAAACTGAAAATAGAAATCCTGTGATATAAACCATTAATCGATTTCGATCTTCGATTAAGCTTTTTATTAAGCTTTTATTTGGACGTCTAATTTGAAACACTAGGAAAGTTTCACAAAAGAATAAAGTAATCATCAGCATGGTCAACGATTTTGTCCAGATTCGGGAAATCGGAGAATCCAAGAAATTAGTAGATGAGATATACAAATCATTCAATGCCCCAAATTCATAATTTTCTGGGTAAACAGGATATATTCCTAATATTGTAATAAAATAGACTAAGAGCATGGAAATAGCTAGTAGTATCCCAAAAGCGAAGAGCAACAGAATGGTATTTTTAGACAATATCTCTTCAGAGTTTCTTGGTTTTTCATTCATAACATCACTGGAAAATTTATCAAATGTAAGGATAAAACCCGGAAATGTATGAAGTGTGATTGAAAGGAAAATCCACTGAAAGTAAAATTCTTCGGTTAAAAAATAGGGTAAATCAAGAATAACTGCCAAGATAAACTGAACTATTCCTTCAAACAGATTGATACAAATATAGAAAAACACCACTGCACGAATTTTGGAAAATATTCCCCTTCCTTGTTCTATGCCCTTGACTATGGAATTGAATGAATCATCAGAGATAACCATATCCGAAGCTTCCTTGGCTACATCCGTTCCTTGTATCCCCATTGCCACACCGACATCTGCCATATTTAACGCTAAGGAGTCATTCACACCATCCCCAGTCATCGCCACCACGCGATTTTCATCTTTGTATCGCTTTACGATATTTTCTTTATGTTTAGGAGACACGCGAGCAAAAACCTTGACTCGATTGAAATCATAAGAAGATTCAATTTCATTTACTTGTTTTCCTTCGATTACCATATCATTATCATTATTAATAATCGCGATTTGCCGAGCTATTGCTTCAGCTGTTATAGTAGAATCTCCTGTAATCATTAAAACTTTTACACCCGCGTTTTTACATTGCTCTACCGATTCTTTCACTCCTTCTCTGGGAGGATCCAAAATAGTGACGAATCCCAAATAAACCATATCTGATTCGAATTTATCTCTATTATCTTCTGTTGGTTCTGGCATCATATAAAAATCTTTATAGCAAAGACTTAAAATTCTATAGCCTTGCGAGGCATATTCTTCTATAATCCCTTGAACTTTGGTTTTCAGCTCATTTGTAAATTCTTTTTCCGTTCCATTATAATATATTTGACTACACCGAGGGATTAAAATTTCGCTTGCTCCTTTTGTAAAGGAAAAGTTTTTTTCATCTTTTCGGTAAATTTTCGTCATCCGTTTAATAGAGGAATCAAATGGATACTCCTTTACTAAGTCATATTCCTCAAGCATATAATCTCCCATTATTTTTTGAAATAACACTACTAACGCTCCTTCCGTGGGTGAGCCAATAACCTTCCAATTATCTACAATTTTACTCTCCCTTCCCGCTGTCTCTATCTCAGATTTCACTAAAGCGGAATTATTATTCAAAAATGCGGAAATTAATAATAATTTTAGATGAGGGTGATCTTCAATATGTTTTATATATTCGGTATGCTTTCCATTTCCTACCTTTATTATTTCGCCTTCTGGGGTGTATCCACTTCCAGTCACTTTATAATTTGAGCCATTCGACCAAATATGTTGCACAGACATTTGATTTTTTGTCAAAGTACCTGTTTTGTCAGAACATACCACGCTGACACGTCCTAAACTATCCACAGATGCTAAATTTCTTATTATTACCCCTTTACGGGCCATTGCGAGCACCCCAGTTAATAGAACTATTGTAGTTAATAAAGGAATATTTATGGGAAGAATATCAAGTGCCGAATTCAAACTTTTCACAATTTCAAAACTCTCAAATCCACTAGCAAAAAAGATAAAAAAGAGTGTCACCAACCAGAAAACAATGACAGCAATCCCTAACCATTTTCCAAAATTATTCATCTTTTTCTGGATAGGTATTTCAGTGGTTCCCGCGGATTTAAGGCCCTCAGAGATTTTCCCAATTTCCGTATCTCCACCAGTTTTTACTGCAATTGCTTTTCCATTTCCCATAGTGATATAGGTCCCATAAAAGACCATATTTTCTCTTTCTTGAATGGATTTAGATCCATGAATTGCTTTACCTTCGGAATCCTTTTTCACAGGCTCACTTTCACCGGTCAATGACGCTTCATTCACTTCAAGATTCGTACCGCTCACAATTCTCGCATCTGCAGGGATTTTGTCCCCTTGATTAAGAACGAGTAATTCTCCTAATGCAACTTCTCTTGTCGGGATTTCAATTTTTTTACTTTCCCTTATCACGGTTGTTGTAGGGGCTGCGAGCTCCTTTAAAGCCTCAAGTTTTTTCTGGGCGCGATATTGTTGGATGATCGCAACTAAACAATTTAAAAGAACAATTCCCAGAGTAAGGGCAATAATTAGAAAATTACCTCTAAATCCTAATAGACTAGCCACTAATAAAATAAGGGCTCCAACTAAATAAATAACAATTAACCAGTTAAATAATGGAGCTAAATAAATTTTAACAAAACTTCTCTTATACTTTGGAAGTTCGTTATAGCCAAACTTTTCAAGTCTTTGTTGTGCCTCTCCTTGATTAAGACCAGAATGGGCATTAGTATCAAGTTCTGCATACAATTTATTTAGTGTTAAATTATAGTAATTTTGATTTGTTTCCATAAATATCTACTATCATTTTTAATTTGAAATCAAGATTAATCAAAAAAGTCGATTATCGTTAGTTTTTTATAATAAGTTTATAATAGAATACGTTTATATAATTTTAGATATTTGTCAGATTATATCTCATTTAAAGATTAAAACTTGAGAATTTATATTTTTATTTATTCTTTAGCTTCTTGAATTTTTCTTCTAATCTTTGTACTTTTTGTTCACTCTATTTTAGCTTTTTTAATTTTTTATTGGTCTTTGTAAATAAGACTTCAAACTTTTCTAACCTTAAAAGGATGAGCCTATTATAATTCATAACCAGAATTATGCTTGATCTGACGTTTTTTTAACCCCAAACGAAAGGGAATGTATTCATTTATATCATTAAAGCATCAAAATTCTTAATCTCTCCATCTATACTTATTTCGCGCAATTAATTGATGGTATATAACCCATCTTTTAGAATAACATATACTCGCAAAATTTAATCATCATTAAATCATAAAATTAAAAACATTGAAATTTTTTAACTTAAATTATGCGACTTCCGCTGAAAGAACTCATTTCTCATCAAATATCTCCTATTGATAATAAGGATGCCTTATTAACTCAATAAAAGAACTTAGAAGGAAAAGAAGTTTGGGCTTAACCCTCATATTCCTAAATTTTTATTTCTTAATCCTAATATTTTGAGAAAAAAAGAATTAGAAAAAGTTTCCAGCTTTTCGGAAATAGTATTTATAGATTTCGATACCTACTATCCCGGGTAACGCGAATAAGATACATATTAGCCAATCTCCTAAAGAAAGAAACATAAAATTAAGCTGTAGATTCATTCCTAGATAATCATTTATAAAATAATTTATGGGATAAGAAAATATAATCAATAAGATATGGATCATTAGAGTAAAGGATCCGATAATAAATAGAATTAAGGAGAATTCTTCTTTTATACTCTTGAATATGGATTTATTGGGGCGTCTTATCGTCCATATAAATGTGAGTTCAGCAATGTATAGAGTAGTAATAAACATTGTCCGTGCTTTTTGAGCAAGTAATTGTTTTGGGGTCGAGCCCCGAGGAATATAGCTTAGAGAGAGATTAAGATTCAATTCATTTAAAGGTGCTAATCCCGTTAATGTGAGTTGTAGTACTAAGACTAATCCTAATCCCATAAGCAATGCTTGGATTATTAGCATCTTCCACAAACTTTTATTTAATATCTGTTCATTATTTCGTGGAGGTTCATTCATTATATCTTTGGGGAATGTGTCAAGGACTAATGCGAGCGAGGGTAAGGAATGAACTATTCCGAAAATATAGATATGTTGCCAATTAGAGCTGAATAATTCGAAAAATGGAAGGAATTCATAGGAGAAAAAGATGAGTCCTTCCATTAAATTAAGACAAATAAAAAAGTATATTATTGTTCTGATGCGTGAAAATAATCCTCGTCCAATTTCTACACCATTTTTAATGGATGAAAAATTATCATCTGAAATAACCATATCAGAGACGTCTTTTGCAACGTCGGTTCCAGTTATTCCCATCGCAATTCCACAATTTGCCAATTTTAAAGCAAGAGAATCGTTGACTCCGTCCCCCGTCATTGCTACGACCTTTTTGTCCTTTTGATACTCTTTTACAATGATTTCCTTGTCTGATGGCTGCACTCGGGCAAATACACTAACTTTTTCAAATTTTATATTGTTAAGTTTTTCCAATTGATTTCCTTCAATTACAAGTTCACCTTTATTAAATATTCCTACTTCAGACGCCACGGTTTTCGCAGTGGACGGATGATCTCCCGTAATTATTGCTACTTTAATCTTCGCGGATTTACACTCTTCCACCGCTTTTTTCACATCTTCCCTGGGAGGATCGATGATTGAGACAAATCCTAAAAATACCAGATCTCTTTCAATTTCATCGCGTTCTTGTACATGTGGGTTTCCGTAAGAATTAAGGCTTCGATAGGCAATAGCCAAATTTCTATATCCATCTTCTCCTTTAAGGTCAACTTTCTGTAAGATGTTTTTCCTAAGATCCTCATCAAGTTTTTCCTTTTTTCCATTAATTTCGAGGCTCTCAGAAAGATTTAATATCACTTCAGGAGCACCTTTACAAAACGCGTAAATTTCAGAATCATTCTCTATATTTCTACAAACAGTCGTCATTCTCTTGATTTCTGATTTAAAAGGGTATTCAACTAAGATTTCGTATTTGCTTTTAACATCATAAACAATAGCTCCCAATTTTTCCGCTAAAACTAATAATGCTGCTTCTGTAGGGGAGCCTAATGCCTTTCTGACTGCCTTTGAACTAATATTTTGTTTCTTAATTTTCACATCTTCAAAAACTAATTTAGCATTATTATTAAGAACCATTGAATCAATAAAGCGTGAATATGTTGGATTTTTTCTCAGATTGATAAATGAATCTTTTTTGATTATATGGCCATCTGAATCGTATCCCGAACCTGTAACATTTAGATCATGCTCATTTATCCAAAACTTTTCCACAGTCATTTCATTCTTGGTTATAGTCCCTGTTTTATCCGAACATATAACAGAGACTCTTCCAAGTGATTCAATAGCAGATAAATTTTTAATGATAACCCCACTTTGAGCCATATTTAGTATACCTGTTATTAAAACTAGAGTAACCAAAAGTGGCAGATTTATGGGGACAATATTCATAGCCCGCAAGATTGAATCTGTAAGTGCCATTGAAACAGGTTGGGTCAAATATAAAATTTTATAGAAAATCAAAATAGTTAGATTTATTAGCACGATTATACCTAATATATACCCCAACCTATTGAGTTTTTTAGTCAAAGGAATATCCTCTATAGAACCCATCTCATTCAGCGATTCTGAAATTTTCCCGATTTCTGTATTTTCACCTATATGTGTAATTAAAACTTTTGCCCTCCCGGTATGAACATAGGTCCCCATAAAAACCATATTTTCTTGTTGTTGTAGAGGTAAGTTTTCATTTTCCAGAAGCTTTGTCTTTTTCTCAATTGGCTCACTTTCGCCGGTTAAAGGAGCTTCATTAACTGATAAATCCATGGAATCTAACAATCTTCCATCGGCGGGTATTTTTGAACCTTGATTCAACAAAATAATATCCCCTGGCACTATTTCTCTTGAAGGAATTGTTTTTTGCACTCCATTTCTGATTACCATACTGTTCAATGCAGAGATTTTCTTAAGGGAATCCAGTGCTTTTTGAGCCCGGTATTGTTGGATAATCGCCGTTATTGAATTAACAAATATAACTGTGAATGTTATTATAGTTTCTTCGGGGGAACCGAGAATCACAATTATAATCCCTGATATAATAAGAATTAGGATTAAAAAGTTGAAAATTGGTGCTAAATATATCCTCCAGAGATTGCGTTTCACATCAGGAAGTTCATTATATCCATATCTTTCACGAATATTTATTACAGCTTGTTCAGTTAAGCCATTTTGATGATCTGTGTCAAATTCCCGAAGCAATTTCTCAATCGGTTTAGCATAATAATGATGATTGCGAAGTCTATTTTGATCCATTTTCTTTCGGTATAATAAAAATTATTCTATAATTACTTAGTTCAAAATTCGGGTTTAAAAATATTGAGAATTGTCATATTATAAAGTCTACCTTGGAGAGATCTCCTAACTAAAACTATCCAAAAAAAAAAGGCAAGTTTTCTACAATTAATTATTTTACTTTTTCAGTTATCTTATCTGGCTCTCCCAACAGAAAAACAAGTAGATGGTATTTCTTTCTGATAGTGGTGGAAGAAAAATTAGTCACCTCTTCCACTTTCTTTTGGATAAATACACTTCGATATTTTTTTTGTAAAGATTGACCAATATAATAGAGAAGGCCCGCTGTGAAGGCTTTATAATTAAGATTTTTAATTTGACTGTAGGGGATAAGTTTCAATAATTTGTCGAGTCTAAGCAGCATATTAATTTTAAGTTTATTAAATTCTTGCTTATCATCAAAATATTCTTTAATCTCCCCGAAAGGGATATCATTGATATTTTTTTGAAATAGGATTTTAATTTTTCGCTTAATTTGTTCTTCTAATTCCGCTTTACTTATCGAGGTTCTTTTCCAACGATTTTCGGATTTTAGAATTTTGAGCATCGCATTATTGAGCATCTTTTTATTTATTTTATGTCCCAACTCATTGCATACTTCAATATATTCTTCTAAGCGAACATTTGTTGTATCTTTTATTTCCATCCATAAAATAGCAAGGAAGATGATGACCATATTTTGGTAGGACTTTTTGAATTTTTTCACATAGCGTATATATCTATCTTTTATTCGCTGAAACTTCACTTGGTCAATATTTAGTCCAATCCCGTAACCTTTGAGCAGATCGATCGTTTTTTTTTGTTCAATGAAGCTGGTTTCATAATCCTTAAACCATTTATCAATTTCTTTGATTTTCTCATATTTTTGTTTTATTTTAGGATCTTGTTTTGCGCGTGAATCTCGTATTCGTATTCGGCGTTCATAATCTTTTTGAGATTGATCGAAATAATCAAATTGTTTTGTGTTATTTTGAAATTCCACGTTTTCATCTAAAATTAGCCCGCAATCTTGACACACAAGATACCCTCCCTCTTGTTTCACATTATTATGCGGACATTCTAAAATGTTTTCAAGATCGCTTTGATTGTTATCATTCACGAAAATATCCAATCTAAATTAATTATATCCTCTATACATTTTTTGGAATACAAAAAAAATGAACCAAAAATTTTATTTAAATGTTTAGATAATAAGAAATTAACTCTAATAATTCCCATTTATTCGCAATAGAGTGAAAATTTTAAGGATTTGATATATATGCGAAAAATAAAAAGAAAGATTGTTTCTGAAAATATAAGGATTTTTGGAGGATTATTTTTCATAGCCATATTTCCTCTAGAAATGTTTAATTTTATATTTGTATTATTCTCAGATTTAAAAATCAACGGTTCAACAATGAAAATAGTAAACGTATTGCTAAATTTTGAGTATGGACCTGCATTTAGTATGATGATATGGATTTTTTTACTGGTTCTAATAGTTTTCTTCTTGATATTAGGATTTTATTTTCTTAAGTTTTCTAAAAATCCATTAGATTCCAAGAACTATTCAAAACATCTTTTTTTAATTGGAGCCATTTTAATAACCCTTACATTCATTAGGCTTTATATTCTTTATTTAATAGAGAGAGGAACACTAATGATAGAGAGTACTCAAATCGGTTTTGAACGGGCTCTCTTAGATTTCAATTATACTCCAATCTACACTTATTATATGTGGCGCATATTACCCATCTGCGATTGTTATAGAATTATGGTTGGAATTGTAATGGGCGGAATTGGTCTTTATTGGCTTTCTATTCAAGAAAAAGCAGAAAAATCAGGTAGAGATGCAAAACTTGAACAATCACAGATTAAACAAAAAGATTAACTAATTTTGCCCATTTTATTGGAGATATTAACTTTTTAAATGATTAAATATCTGATATAATAATAAAACAGAAAAAAGGTAAGGAAAATCATGGAGTTTTATGAAGTATTAAAAAATAGAAGAAGTTATCGATTCTATGAAACTAAAATGCCAGAGCAAGAACAAATTGAGCGGGTTTTAGATGCTGCTCGTTTAGCACCTACTTGGGCAAATTTTCAAGGGGTTGAATATATTATAGTCCAAGAGCCCGATAATGTCAACAAAATTTGGAAGGCAATAGGACAGAAGAATAAATTCGAAACTGCCCCTATGTTTATTGTTGGTATCATTTCTCCCTCGGATTCAGGAAAAAATATGAATGGTGAGAAATATTATGGGGTAGATTTTGGCATTTGTTTCGAGCATCTCATCCTAGCAGCGACCGCTGAAGGATTGGGTTCTTGCTGGATTGGATGGTTTAATGAAGAAAAAATTAAAGAGATACTTGAAATCCCCAAAAAATACAAAGTATTGGGATTGACTCCTCTAGGATACCCTAAGAAGGAAAAAGGATCTGTTAAAGATAGAAAATCCTTAGATGAGATAATCCACAAAGAGGAATTTTAATTTTTTCAACGTTTCTTTCTATTTTTTTCATAATGCATGGAAGAACATAACGAGAATAAGAATTCCCTACATAGTTCGCATTAAATTTTCTAATAGTGAAAATTAAATAAAGAAATAATTTATCATAAGTAGTAAAATTAGCTAGAATTACAATCTCAAATATGAATCTTATTAGGATTAATACAAGAACGAATGCAATCAAAACCACTAAAATAACGAAGGATTCAGAATATTTTTTATATGGATCACGAGGACTAACATCCAAAATAGTGAATGATGAAGTCCCTCCAAATTGTGACCCATATGGCCCAGAAAATATATTAATTATCTCCAACGGGTTATTGACTGGAAGCCCATTTCCCAATTCGGCTCGAACCTCAGTAGGAGGAAAAAGTCCTCTTACTGGTGGGATAAAGGAAGCCAATGTGGGAGGGAGGGGTTCAATGCTACTGGCACAGCATGGGATTCGGGGAATAGTGTTGGAAGAACAATCGGATGAATGGAAATATGTTTTAATCGATGAAAAGGGAGTTCATTTTGAAAATGCTGGAGATTTTGTTGGATTAGGAAATTATAAGCTCTGTGAAAAACTATATGAAAAATATGGTGAGAGAATAGGTATTTATTCTATTGGTCCAGCGGGAGAAAATCTTATGAGGGCTTCTACTGTTGCATCCAATGATTTGGAAGGGTATCCCTCACGCCACGCAGCACGTGGAGGACTCGGTTCCATAATGGGTTCAAAGAAAATTAAAGCGGTAGTTATAATACCACCTCAAAAGTCTAAGATAAAAATCAAGAATATCAAACAATTCCGCGAAATTTCTAAGCCATTCACAAAAAATCTGGCAACTTCAAAAGAGACATTTTCAATTTTCGGTACCCCCTTAATGATAAAAGCAATGAGCGAATATGGAGGATTGCCGACTAAAAACTTTACAATGGGCTCATATGAGAGCGCAGACAAGATTTCGGGAGAAAAACTGCATGAATTAGTAGTAGATCGCGGGGGGAAAAATAGGTTAGCTTGTAGCCCCACATGCGTTATTCGATGCTCCAATCTGGTAAAGGATGCAGAAGGGAAGCATATTACCTCAAGTCTAGAATATGAAACTATTGCGATGAACGGGTCTAATTTAATGATTGACGATCTGGACAAGATCGCGAGAATAGATCAAATGTGCGATAATATCGGAATCGATACTATTGAATTTGGTTGTACGATGGGAGTTGCAATGGACTCTGGAAAGATTGAATGGGGTGATGCGGAGGCGGTGTTTGAGATTCTTGAAGAGATTCGAAAGGGAACAAAAGAGGGAAAGTTATATGGTAATGGAGTCTGTCATCTGGCTGAACAGCTCGGTCATGATAGAGTTCCTCATGTGAAAGGGCAGGGCATGTCCGCATATGATCCTAGAGTATTCAAAGCGATGAGTGTTACATTCGCGACCTCGCCAATGGGAGCTGATCACACCGCCGGAGCGGCAATAGCAGGCAGAGCGGCACGACAAGACAAAGATTATGGCGAACTTACCGATAACGCGCAAAAATTAGAATTATCTTATGAATTACAGATATACACGACGGTTCTTGATTCTATGGGCTGTTGCTACTTTATCGGTCCGAGTTATGAAACTATGGGATTAATCGCGGATGCCTTGAATGCGATGTATGACTTAGAGCTTACTCGAGAGGATGTTATCGATCTGGGAAAAAAAATCTTGAAAAATGAACTAGAATTTAATCGAAAAGCAGGTATAACAGATGAAATGAATAAATTACCTGAATTCTTTCGGAAAGAAACTTCAGAACCTGTTGAACTTAAAGTCAGCCTTCAAGAAGAAAGTTTAAAGAAATTCTGGAAAAAAATATAAATAAAATTTTTTAAAAATCTTAAATCAAACATCCATTTTAATTTTTTACTCGAATTTGAATTTTTTAATTAATATTGATTAACAAAATCAAAATTAATAAAATTCTTTTCTTCATTTCATCCCAATTTCATTAAATTATATTTGAATTTAGAAATAATTATTAAAAGAAAAGCAGAGAGAATTCAGAAATCCAATTCGATAAATATTTTGAATATTTAAATATATGAAAGTTTAAATCTTCAATTAGAAGTCTACAAAAAACTTAAATATTAGAAATGACAAAAATACATTTTAAGAGAGTTTTATTAATTATCGCAATGACGGTAATTCTTATTGTACCTCTTATACTATCAGCAACCAGTTTCTTTAATCCCAAAAATATTCAAAATGAAGATAAAAAAATGGCATCATTAACGCCCGCGGGTTTTTTAGATAAAGAACTTATAAAAGAAGTTGGAGATTCGCCTTGGAGTGTGGATATAGGTGATGCAAATAACGATGGTTTTGATGATATCATAACAGCAAATACAAAGGGGAATTCTACTTCAATTTTATGTTGGAATGATACAGCAAAAGATTGGAATGAAGCGATTACCAAAAAGGTTGGTGTTAATCCTATAGGTGTTGATATTGGAGATGTCAATAATGATACATATAATGATATCGTCACTGCTAATTATGAGGATGATAATGTTTCTATCCTATTAGGGAAACAAGATGGTACTTGGGAGTCAGAATTTACCCTTGAAGTCGAAAATAAACCTCGAAGTGTCGCTATTGGAGATGTAGATAATGATGGAGATAATGATATTCTGACGGCAAATTCTTTTAGTGATGATTTAACAATTTTATGTTGGAATGATACTGCAAAAGATTGGATTGCTGAGGGTCCGATTGATGTTGGAGATAACCCACATGATGTAAGTATTGGAGATGCGGATAATGATGGATTTAATGATATTGTAACGGCAAACTATGCCAGTAATGATATTTCAATCCTATGTTGGGATAATGATTCTCAAGATTGGGATGGGGAAAAAACTTTTGATGTGGGATCAAATCCATATGCTGTTGATATCGGAGATACTAATCATGATGGAAGAAATGATATAATAACAGCCAATTTGGCAGACGATTCAATAACAATTATTTTTGGGAATGAAACTAATGGATGGGATGAAAATACCACTAAAAATGTTGGCGAGGATCCAAGAGGTGTAAAAATTGGAGATCTTGACAATGATACATATAATGATGTTGTGACCGCGAATTTTCAATGGGGTAAGGTTTCAATATTTTTCTGGAATGACACAGAAGGAGAATGGAATCCCGAAATTAAAAGGAACGTTGGATCAGGACCATATGATATAGATATTGGAGATGTTAACAATGACGGAATAAATGAAATTGTAACAGCAAATAGCTATACGGATAGGGTTTCAATATTATGCTGGGGAGACGATTCAACTGAGCCCGATGGAAATGGAAATGACGAAATAAATATTCCAGGATATTCGCTATTATTAATTGCTCCTATCTCGATAATTTCAATCATAGTGTTAGTATACAAATCGAAGAAAATCAGAATTAATTAATATCTTATTTTTTTTTTTCTATTTAAGTCGAAATATAATCGTAGCAGAAAACATAATCTAATAAAACATTATTAAATATTCCTAAAATATAGGTTATATATAGCTCAAAAGCCCTTTTTTAATGAGTAAATATTCAGGTAAAAATATTGATATAAGTCCAACTAAAAAACAGACTATACTAATAATACTATAAGTCCAAATAGATAGTGAAGGAAAAAAAATTTGAGTTATAAAAATAAGTAAAATTGAAATAGAGCTTGATAAGATGAGGATAAGTTTCTTCTTCTTATAAATCGAGAGGGAATAATTCCATGATGTGAGAAGAAAAATCATAGTAAGGGTGCGTAATGTGATATAAATTCCGTGGGATGAGGAAATCAGATTGATCACTAGCAAAAAGTTCAAAATAAACGAATAGACGATTAATATTGAGAATAAGAATGTTTTATATGTAGAAAAAAATAGTACGTCAAATTTTAATGTTAAATACATAATCAACCAAGGAATAACGAATATAAGAAGAATTATTTTCTCCCATAATCCATATATAGATATCAAATCCGAAGTTAAGTTAACTAAAAAAACTAAAAACATAAAAATCATTCCAATAATTCGAAACATAAAATAACTCTTTCCTTTTATACTCATTGAAAGTGTCCCTAAACTGATTCTAATTTTGAAATTTTTCTAAATTCTTTTCTAACTTAACAATTAATATTATATTTTTCAAAATTAATATTAAACTAATTCATTCAAACTCATGACATTGATTTGTATAGTAATAGGAGAGTTATTTAAATGAATAAAGAAAAAATTTTAAATAAATTACACGGAATCCTCGGAAAGGATTACGTATCGGATGATCCAGAGGAATTGTTTATTTATTCAATGGATCCAGGGGCCTCAGAACCACGCTCAGTAGATTTTGTTGCGATGCCCGGATCTGTAGAGCAAATCCAAAATATTGTTCGGTTAGCCAATGAAGAAAAGATTCCAATAATTCCGATGGGTGGTGGGTTAACTTTAAGCGGCCTAGTTATCCCCGTATATAGTGGGATTGTATTGGATATGAAACGGATGAATAAAATCTTGGAAATTGATGAAACGAATCGATATGCGAAAATTGAAGCGGGAGTAAGTGCTGGAAAATTGTTTTCCCATTTGGAACAAAATTATCCCAATCTGGAGGTTTCTATCCCGGACGCTCCACCTTCAGTGACAGTTGCCGGAAACACCTTGATTCATGGTTCCGGATTTTTATCGCAGAAATATGGAAATCATGGTGATATGCTTAATGGGTTGGAAGTGGTACTTCCCAATGGAGAGATATGCAGAGTAGGTTCATGTGCTGTTTCCGACCATTGGTTTACCAGAGGTCCTATTCCAGATTTTATCGGACTCTTTACAAGTTCTTTCGGAACAATGGGAATTGCTACAAAATTATCTATTAAACTCTATCCTAAACCAAAAATGAGAGATCTTGTGTTTGGAATTTACAAAGAACCAGAATTAAGTACTCAACTAATTTGGAACGTGACTCAAACAGAGCTAGCAGAAGATATTTTATTGGGAGTACAAGGAAAGCCTGATTGGATGGCGGGCTATGTATTTATTATTACGTATATCACGGGAAAAAACCAAGATGAATTAGATAAGAAAGAAAAGAAACTTAAACGCATTTACAGAAAAAACGGTGCTCGCTATATGAAAGCACCGCCTAGAATTCGAGAAGTCTTTTTGGAAAAGCCTCAATTTGCTGCAAAAGCAGCTGATTTTCGAAAAGGAGGGGGATTTGAATATGTAGGAAGTTTTTTTCCATTGAGTCAAGCCCCTGAAGCGATCAAACGAGGAATTAAAATTTCTGAAAAATACGGAATAATACCAACTTTAGGAGCACGAGTAATAGACAGAGCTCATAATGTAATGGTCTTTTTCTCATATTCCTTCAATAGAGCAGATTCTGAAGATATGCAGAATGCTCGTAACGCATTACACGATACCAATGTAATGTCTTTAGAATTAGGCGGTATCCCTTGGAAAGGTGAATTAGGAGCGCAACAATTAATCTTGGAGAAAATGGATCCCAATTACAAATATCTATTGGAAACCATCCGAAATCAATTGGATCCTAATAGAATAATGAATCCAGGCAACTGGGAGGTGAAATAGATGGAACTAAAAGAATTTGACGGCATTATTCATAGGTGCTTTAGATGCGGCTATTGTAAATTTACATATGATTATTCGGATTTTAACTGTCCGAGTTATAAGAAATTTCAATTTGAGAGTTTCAGCACTGGTGGGAGAATGTGGCTCATCTATGCTTTAATGTCTGACCAGCTAACATGGAGTGAAAAAATGGCGAATATATTATATGCGTGCCCTACATGCGGTAATTGTATGGAAAATTGCCGATTTGATAAATTTAATGATTTTTTAGTCGATATTATTGAATGTGCCAGAGCCGAAGCCGTTAAAAATGGATACTGTCCAGAAAATCAAAAAGCTTTACTTGAGAGAACAACGAATCCTGAATTTTATAATCCATATGGAGAACTTAATTCTGATAATGAAGAACTAAAGAACAAATATGATTTACCCGATAAAGGAGAATATGTCTATTTTATAGGTTGTACTTCTAATTATCGCCAAAAAGATTTGAGAGATTCGACAATTCGATTTTTAAAAAATGCAGCAGTAAATTTTACATTAATTGATGAACACTGCTGCACCAGTCCTCTTCTAAGAACTGGACAAGTAGAACCTGTAAAGGATTTTATGAATTATAATATCGAAAAAATTAAAGAAACAGGTGCAACGAAAGTTGTAACTTCTTGCGCGGGATGTTATCGCACTCTTAAAGTAGATTTTGAAAAACAAGGAATCAATATGGATATTGAAGTATATCACATCACCGAATTGATAAATCAACTTTTAGAGGAAGAAAAAATAGAATTCAAAACTGAATACAAGAAAAAAGTAACTTATCATGATCCTTGTCATTTAGGAAGGCATAGTGGACTATATGATATTCCCCGAGAAGTTTATAAAAACATTCCCGGTATTGAATTTGTGGAAATGGAAAGAATTAAAGAGAATTCATGGTGTTGTGGTGCGGGAGGTGGAGTTAAAATAGGATATCCAGAATGGGCATTAGAAGTCTCAAAGGAACGATTAGAGGAAGCGAAGGAAACGGGAGCAACAATACTTTCCTCAACGTGTCCATTTTGTAGAACCAATCTTTCGGACGCCAATAAGGAATTCGATATGGGATTACAAGTAATTGATTTGGTAGAGATTTTAGATCAAATTGAAATTGTTCCCAAATCAGATTAATATTTCCTAATTTTTTCTTTTTTATCGCATAGATTTTTAAATAAATTATTTCAAATTGAGAATTGGAGTGAAAAGATATGAGGTTAGGCGCTCATGTGAGTATTGCTGGTGGAAAGTATAAAGCAATCGAACGTGGAGAAAAAATAGGATGTGAATCCCTCCAAATATTTATTCGAAATGTAAGGGCTTGGGCATCAAAACCTTTGGATAAGAAAGATATTGAAGATTTCTTGGAGTTTAAAACAAATTATACCGAGATATGGCCAATATTATCTCATAATAGTTATTTAATTAATCTTGCAGGTACTGAAGAGGAAAAATTGAATAAGTCTTACAATGCTATGTTAGATGAGTTAATTAAGGCAGATCAACTAAAATTAGATTACATTAATATGCATCCTGGTAACAAAAATGAGGATGAGAAGGATGAGGTTGCCTTACTCCGAATCGCATCTCAACTTAATAACCTATTGGATGAGACAAAAAATTCTACCGTTAAAATCGTGTTAGAAACTACCGCCGGTCAAGGAAATGATGTGGGATACAGCTTTGAACATATGGCAAAAATAATTGAGAATATTGAAAATAAGGATCGAATAGGTATTACTTTCGATACGTGTCATTCCTTTGCGGCAGGATATGATTTTACAACCCAAGAGAAATATGATCAATTATGGGATGAGTTTGAGGAAATTGTAGGATTAGAATATTTGTATGCTTTTCATCTAAACGATGCGGCGAATGAATTAGGATCTCGTGTTGATAGACATGAACATATCGGTCAAGGAGAAATTGGATTAGAACCTTTTTCATTTTTTGTAAATGATGAAAAGTTTACCGACCATCCCGGAATATTGGAAACTCCCAATGGACTTGAAAAATTCGAGGAAAACTTACTTAAATTAAAAAATCTGAGAAAGTAAATAAAATCATTGATTAGGAATTAGTCCTTTGATTTTTTTTTATAATTCCTTTAATTTTTTTAGAATAAACTATAATGTAATTTGGAATTTTTATATTATTGAACGGTTATTATTATATATTCTCTGGATACTTTGGATCTTAATTTAATATTTTTGAAATAAACTGTGTAATATCAAATTTTATGTAAATTATATATAAGCGGGAAGAATTCTATGGAAAATAAATCAATTTCAAAAGTTCTAAAATATGTTTTTTTAATCTCTGGGACTGCAGCTTTAATATTTGGAATGGTATTCCTTTTTCTAACTGAATTCTATTTAGAAATAATTGGATGGCCATTCTCTGATCCAACGCTCGCTAGAGTTTTAGGGGCTGCTCTTTTAGGATTTTGGATTCTTCAATGGTTATCTTTCAAGGAAAATGAATGGCAAAATGTTAAGAATATCGTCGTTGCGATGATTCTTTGGCATTTAGTGGGGTGGTTAGTTACTCTCATAAGTCAATTCATATACAAACTTCCATTGGGGAACTGGCTGCATATAATTGTTTTATTAATATTCCTTATCGCATATATATACGGTTACTATTCTCAGCTAAAATAAAGCTTTAAGGACCAATGAACCGAAATTTATTTTTCTATTGATTTTTATTATCGATTTCATCTAAGTCAAGATTTTTGAAAATTGGAAGCGTGAAAGAAAATTTTGAGCCTTTATTTCTTCCCCGTGATTCCATAGTGATCTTTCCCCCATGGAGCTCCACAATTCGTCTAGTTATAAATAATCCCAAACCGCTCCCTTCTGATACTAAACCCTCTTCTTCATTTCTTTTAATCTTTCCAAATTGTTGGAAGACTTTTTCTTTCTCCTCCGGAGTAAATCCTATCCCCGTGTCTTTCACCGAAATTTTATACTTATTATTTTCAATTTCGCTGAATACATCAATTTTTCCATTGGGAGGTGTATATTTGATCGCATTACCAAGAAGGTTAACTAAAACCTCATGTATTCTTTCTCCTTCAAATTCTGCTTCCATTTCATTGTGAATTTGAAGATTTAAAGTAATATTACGCTTTTCAGCTAGACTTTCAACCTCTTTTTTAGCGATTCGTATAATTTCAGCTAAGTCTCCGATTTTTTTATCAAGTTGCATTCTATCGGAATCTAATTTGGAGCTTTTTAGTAAATCTTTTACTAAATTTTCTAATCTATTGCTCCCCATTTTTATTTCTTTTACAATCGATATAATTTCCTCATCTAACTTATTTTTATGAACTTCCAATAGAAGATCCGCGAATCCCTTTATTGCAATCAAGGGGGTTTTTAATTCATGAGTAGCTCTTCTCATTAATTCTGTTTTTAATTCGTTTACTCTGCTAAGCTCATCTTGGGATTTCTTCAGTTTTTCTTGGATATACTTTCTCTCTAAAGCGTTTCCAATAATCTCAGAAATAATTTTTAATAATTTGAAATTTTCATATTCCCATTCCCCAATTTCTCTAATATTATCAAACCCAATAAATGATTTTAATTCATTTTTGATAAGTATAGGGAACACAAGTAGTGATTTAATCTCTTGCATCTCAAGCAATTTTTGAACCGCGATAGCCTCATTTGGCAACTTCGAAACGTCTTTAATATGAATGGTCTCTCCATTCTGTAATTTTTTCATCCACCATGGAAGGCTCTTATTTGGGATATCTTGTAAAATTTCCATTTGAGATTTAACTCCCTCGGCACACCATTCATGAGTGTTAGACATTGTCTCGCTTTCATCTGAGAATATGAAAAAATAGGCTCGATCAGCCCCACTAAATTTCCCAATTTCTTCTAATGAGGTATTTATAGCTTCATCAAGATCATATATCCCAACAAATCGAGAAGATACTCTCGAAACTACTCTTTCAAATTCTAGTTTACTTTCAAGTAGTCTTTCTTTATAGATCGATCTCTTTTTCTTAATAAATATACAAATTTTATTCCCAGTATCTGTTTCAATTAACTTAAAAATACCAATTACTTTTTTGTAATAGCCTTGTTCATCTCTTAGGTGAAAAGGTAATGATATTGAATTATGTGAGTTCTTTAATTTATTAACCGTTTGTTTAATTTGGTCTATTTCCTCTTGCTGGATAAAAGTTCCTAAGGAATTATTTAAAATATCGTAAGAAAAACAGCCCATAAAATCATATAATCGAATATTAGCATCTCTAATTATGAGATCATCATCTAACTCGATAAAAATATCAGAACTATTTTTTTTTAGAAATTCAAACTTATCCATTTTCAAAGCGTTATCTTACATTATTGAGTTTATTGCTTTATTATTAATTTAAAAGCATAGAACCATATCAACAGAAATATTTAGTCTTCGAGAAAACTATTCATAAAATTTGTTGAATTAAGGTAAACCGTATTCTTCCTATCAAATTAGTAAAGAATTTGCTATTTAAAACTATGGTTAAGCAAAACGTAAAGCTAATAGCTGTAAAAAGCTGAACTGATGGAGTCTAAGATTTGATAAAAAAATGTTATAGAAACTACAATTAATCTTATTCTATGGAGGCATGAGTATTGTCGATATCCTTTTCCTCAATTCCTAGTTTCTCCATGAGGATCCCTCCAATCGCATCTAATACCGAGAGTGTCGAAATATCGAATAAACTGGTGTATGGAGCAAGAGTTTGTTGAGAAATCGCTTTATCCTTACTTTTTCCTTTAATTTCGATAATCAAATTACAGAGTTTTCCAATAGTACTCTTTGGTCTAGTAGTGAGTAATATGAGCTTACCTCCAATATCCCTTGCTTTTTGAGCAATTGCAACAGGAGAGGTAGTCTCACCACTTCCACTAATTATAATTAATAAATCTTTATCTGTATATCGATACGTAACTGCGTCTGAAATAAAACATGACTTAATTTTTAGATGCATCAAGCGCTGGGCGAAAGCACGTCCCATAAACCCTGACCTGCCTGCTCCGTATAGGAAAACACGATTATTGAACTTATGAGTATCTAAAATAAGATTTACGAATTTCAACATCGAGTCAGTATTGATCTCATTTGCGTTCTTGAGTATTTGGTCAGAAATCTCTTCAAGAGTATTAGTAAATCTCTTGATTCTATTTTCTTTTTCTGATTTCATGTATAATTTCAATTATTCCTCTTCTTTAAATTTCTCGGGATTGACACATCTTCGCCACTCTTGAACCGATTCTTTCGGACCCAAACCGATTACTATATCACCAACCTCAAACTTAAATTCGGGTTTGAAGCTGTAAATCCATTTATCTTTACGTTTAAGAGCTATAATATGGAAGCCACGCTTATATCGGCGGTCTTGGACATCCTTGTAAGTTTTGCCTTTGAAATATGAATCCTCGGAGAGAGTTTCCCGTACGACTATTTCTGAGGTCTCCGAAATGGCTTTTTGTAAAATTTTATGGGGTTCAAAACCTTTTATTATGCTTTCTGCTATGTTCCCTGCAGCATCTGCAATTAATTCACAAGAAAAGACAATTCTCAGGATACCCACCAAATCTCGAGGATTTTCAATTTGATTGGACAATTCCAATAAATCTTTTTCAAAATTGATATTTAAGCCATCCATCAGTTCTTCCATCTCTAGTACATCCTCAGCAACCTCGTAATTGTTAAAAAAGAGGGCAGCCAACGCTAATTCGGTCATTGTCTCCGATATATCTGTAATTTGTACATAATCCTTTTTAACCTCAGCAAATAACTCTTGGATGTTTGGATCCTCAATATTGAACGTCGATTCTTTTAAGCGTTTTTCTAAATCGAAGGAAATAGGTTCGGAATCATAACATTCTTTTTTTAATGCCATAATAGGATCCTTTTCTCCTTTCACGATGAGAATATCTCCTTCTAAGACTTTTTCATCCTTATTTAGAAGCCATTTGTCATCTCTTCGAATGGCAATGAGATCTACTCCATGTTGAGAACGGAAATGGACATTTTTTCGCGATTTTCCAATAAAATCACATTTTTTATTAACCTTTATTTTTAAGATGGGTTCTGGCACATAATCCCACATAACTTGGGTGAAATCAGCAATATCGCTATTGATATAGACGACTCTCGCAATATCAGACAAAGCATCAGAAATTTTATCGATAGAATATCCCATAACAACTATCGGTTCTAACTTTTTAGCCTTTTTTATTCCACCCGGTTGGGTTTGTATTATTTGGAAATTTAAAAGAAAAGTGAGTTCATGGATTCTTTGTTCGATTTTATATGCTTCATCAGCCATCTCTTTACTTCCGAATTTAATCGCACTATAGGCAAGATCAATCATTAAATCGATATTTTGTTTCATTTGGCGTAAAATGTCTTTCAAGGAGATAGGCTTATACTTAAATTTCTTTTTGATTGCCGTCATTTTTGTTTTTCATTCACTAATAATCTACTATTTTTTGATTTTATAAAAATATTATTATAAATAGAATTATAAAGAACGGATTTAGGAAATCTAATAATGAAGTTATAGCAGGGATAAGATAATTGTTTGGGTCTTTTCCTTTTTTAAAGAGGTAAACTGAACTAATAAAAAGAATAACAAACATAATACAAAACAATATTAACATTGTTATTAGCAATATTAAGAACATGAATAATGGATTTATAATTGGGACACTTGTCAATACTGCCGTACCATAGCCAATTCCTAATAAAGCCCCGAGACCTAATAAAGTGGTAATTAATAAACCAATAAAATTATCCTTGAGACTTTCGGACTTCGTAACTTTTGGAGGAATAATACCGATATATAATTGAGTTGTTAAGCGTGAAATTAATACTGTTGAGATATCTCCGATTAATGAGTTCAAGGAAGGAAGTAATAAAAGGATAACGGGAATACTATACAAGATCTCCTCATTTATTGAAAGGATCGTTCCAGAAATCATTCCCATTAATGAGGAAAGGATTACGATGATAACCGATTCTTTGAGAATTTTTTGAAAATAATCAAACCGCGGAAAATCGTCAAAAATCTCTTTTATGGTTTTCATTTAAGGCACCCCCAATAAGATTAATGTTAAATAGAAGCTTACCACAGAGAAGAAATCATCAATCGCTGTCATTATTGGCCCCACGGTATTATTCGGGTCAAATCCTAATTTAAACGCAACATAGTTCATGATTGTTGATATAGGAATTGAAATAGAAAGGCTAAACAACATGGAGACCGTGGGAATGACAATAATTGTACCCGGTTCTAAGAGATATAAACGGAATATAAATGAATTCATAAAAACACTGATAATCCCTATTAAGATTGAGGTAACAATTGCTAAAACATATGTAGCTAATACATTTTCCCCCCATGATTTGATGCCAAACTCTCCCAAGATGAGGTCTCGTGAGGTACGTGCGATAAATGGACCGCTAATATTCCCTCTTAATGAAAGCAAGGCGGGGACGATTAATATTAGCACGGGAAAACTTTTAAATGGAAGGATGAGGATGGATAAAATAATACCAGCTAAAATAGATCCAATTATGGAGATGAGTTCAGAAGGAAATGTTTCCTTGATGATTCGGTATCTAGTAGCCGTTGACTCCATAATTCAGCGCCCATCATTATTGGTATTATTTGGTGATCGATTTTACTCATTCTTATTTAATTCTTTAAATTTAATACTCCATATAAAAATTATCTAAACATTTGCATATCTATTGTCTCCTATTTTTATTTTGATTTAGATTGGTTTAAAAGGGAGGGAAAAATCTCATATAAGAGAAACGTTTATAGTGAATACATTGAAATGATTATCCTTTCCTCTGATTTTATTAGATAATTACTTAGATTATTAAATAGGAAGTAAAAATAGCAATTCCCATAGGAGGAATGGACTATAGTTATAATCGAATTTGGACTAATTTTAATTCAGATATGATATATTTATAATCCTCTTGAGTAGTCCAATTATAATTTTTAAATTCAAAATTTAAATCTTAGGTAGGTTTATTACAATCCAGCTATGAGTTTTCGGAGATATGAATCAAGAAACGAGGCGGGAAGAATCTTGGTTGAATTCATTGAGAATAACCAACCTGACATCCATTCAAACATGATAACTACTCCAGATGATTTTTTTTGTTTTGCAATTCCTAATGGGGGCATACCTGTAGCTGAATGGTTCTGCGCCCGAACCGATATTCAATATGATATGCTGATCGTTCGAAAAATTAAAATTCCTTATAATCCAGAGGCGGGCTTCGGTTCAGTCACCACCGACGGGACCGTGTTAATTAACGAGCCGCTTTTAGAACGCCTAAATCTCTCAAAGGAGGAGATAAATGAGTCCATAGACCTTAGCAAATCAGAAATTGAAGAAAGGTTGGAATTTTATAATAAACCGAAAGACCTTTCCGAGCAATATCAAAACCAGATTCAAAAAAAACAAATATTCTTACTAGATGATGGACTCGCTTCAGGTTTTACCATGTTGGCCGCCATCAAAATGATAAAAAAATATTCCCCCGCGAAGATCTATATTGCTGTACCCACCGCACCGCAACGAACTGTAGAACGGATAGAGCGCAAAGTGGATCAAATCTTTTGTCCCAACATCAAAAGGGTACTGAGGTTCGCTGTTGCCAGTGCATATAAAAATTGGTATGATCTTTCCAAATCCGAAGTATTGAGAATAATTAGTAATTCTGACCATTATATTGATGAGATTTAGATTTTATGTATCTTTAAAATATTCCAACACACGTTTCATACACCCAAAAGAGCTTTTAATCTTTGTCGGATCCGCCAGATATGTCGTGTTATAAAGCACAGCATGTCGAAGTCCTGCCTTAGCATATGTTTCAATCTCCTCTATAATCTCGTCCACGGTCCCATGCAGATAAATATCTTGGCACATTTTATCGGGAATTTGGTCGATGGCTTCGAGCATCGTTTTTCTATCATAGCGAGTGGGAATGTATTCTAATAGACCATAAAAGTCTTTTCCAAAAGGATGGCAAGTACCATATTCTTCAAATAAGTAATTTGGAAGCGTAAGCAGTTGATTTTTCGCAATAGGAGACTCTAAAAGTGAATCGCATTCATTATGCTCATCATCAATAACTAAATAGCAAAATAGAGCGGGAGTAATCGCAGTTGGATCTCTCCCCACCTTTTTTGCAGAATCATGAATTATGCTTAGTCGTTTTTTATAAGAATCTGGAGAGGAATATGCAGGGAGCCATCCATCACCGAGTCTTCCTGTTATCTCAAGCATTTTTGGACCATGAGCAGCGATCCATATTGGGGGGTGTTTCCCTCGTTTGTACGGTCGTAATTGCAGAATGGCATCCTTTAATTTCCAAAATTCTCCGTCATAGCTTACTTTCTCGTTATTCTTCCATAATAATTTGATTATTTTCAACGCTTCTTCGAGTCGAGAGACTGGCTTTTTCCATTCAATACCATACGGGACCACATTCTCCCCTTCTCCTGCTCCAATACCCAAAATAAATCTTCCTTTTGAAATATTGTCTTGGGTTAGGGCGATTTGAGCTAACACCGCGGGGTGCCTCCTAAATACCTCGGTGACGCTTGTTCCCAAACTGATTTTCGAAGTTTCCCATCCGGCTACAGCTAAAGTAGAAAAAACCTCATAAAAATGATGGGGATATTTATTAAAACTCGCCGCCTTTATTATTTCAGGATCCCAAATGCTTTCAGGTGTCCAACCCATAATATGGTCAGAGAGCCACGCTGAATCATATCCGCTATTTTCTATCCGTTTTATCGTCTTAATACCATCTTCCATTGGTGTGATAAAAGTTGCTTCCGTTCCTATCTTAATATTATCGATATCCATATTTCATTCACTTTACCTTAATCTTGGTGTTTTTGGTATTTATAGTCATCGATAAAATGATCTGTAATTTCATTTAGCTTTGCTTATTCAAGATTCAAACCAAAGGAGCGAGAATGTTCTCAAACTGACTCTGATACCTATAGCTAAAATTTAATTAGAAAAAGTAAAAGGAATAAAAGAAAAATTATATTAATCGCTTACAAGCTTAAACAAGATAGAGCTATGAGGGATATAGAACTCATCATCATCCTTGACGATTATTGTATGAAAATATTCTGCTAAGCCTAAAAAACCCCGTATTACAGACTCATCCTCTTCAAACTTGAATGTCACTCTCGCAAGCGCGTTTTTACCCATCAAATCTGCCTTCTCATATACCCGTTCGTCAACAAGGGGGATCTTTAGTTCATTAACAATTTCGTAAACTCTCTTGACGAATAATTCATTTTTAGCCATTTTTTTCCCACTTACTGTGTTGTATTGTCTATATTAATAATTCAATTATAATTTGAAGTCTAATAATCTTGATTAATTAAGTATTAAGAACTTTTTCCTTTAATACTAATTATGCAAATTATTATAATAAAATATATAAATTAGCCTTTTTAAGAATTGATGTTTTTTGAGTTGATCCGTCTCATTCAAGAGAAATTGAATAATTTACATATTAAAAAGATCCGGCAAGAGACCTTTTACATAGTTGGATAAATTTAGCTAACATTTCATTTCTCGCAAGCACATAATACTTAAAGAAAAGAGTTTTGAAAATAAAAAGAAAAGATTAAGCATTAAAGAATTTATCCTTCACTGGCTTTTTGTTATTTGAAAATCTTTTTAAGTGGAGTTTTGTCAGACACATTTTTCCGTAAAACTCGTTTTCTGTAGTATGAGTTAGTTGCTTCTATAAGCGCCAAGGAGGGGATTATCCACTTGGAGAATTTAATCGGACCGTAGAGGATAAAATCACTCCCCGCGTCTAAGCAATTTACCATTGATGCTGCAATTCCCGCGGCGCGGGCTTTATCCCCATACTGTTTTACGAAATCCCATCCATACACTCCATTTGAAGGAGCATAACCAGCTGGAAGTCCCAATTCATTCTTTACCAATCGAGTGGTCTCATAATTAAGTGAAAGTGATGCCAAATCAAGCACAGCCGTATCGACAATGGTATTCTCAATTCCCGCTCTTTCAGCTTTCGGAATGAGATCATCTTTTAAGAAGGTTAACTTTTGCTCCGGAAAGATGTAGCGTGTCCCAAAGGTGAGCAATACGGCGTTTTTAACTCCAATTTCTTTCAATTTTCCAACATCTTCTTCATTGGTGTTATCATCAATACTGTTTAAAATTGCTCTATCCAGCAAACCCGCTTCTTTCATCCCTTCCATTGCGGGAATGCGAATTTCATCATTTAATCCATCCACTAAGAAGGGGATATCCACTAAATCCGCAATAAACTTACATTCCTTTATGAGTGCGTCGGAATGAGCGCCAACGACATCAATGACTGCTTGAAGATTATTCTCATCCACAATCGTCATAAATTCATTAATTTCTTCCTCAACAATATCTTTGTCAAATTCACCGGTTTTCTCGTTTTTCAGAGCATCATGCTTTGAATAAAATACAGATCCTATGGCGACCACTGGGTTTTCTCCGGGTTGACCTCCAATTTTCACATCACCGATTTCAATAACCTTTTGTTCTTTTTCAAACTCTAACATTGTTAATTTCCATATTTTTTACATTCTATTAAGAGTATGTTATAATAAAAAAAAGATTTTTGATATTTATTCTAAGATATCAATGATATCAGTCGTATTTTCCATATTCTTTTGTAAAATCGATCATAGCCTTGAGATTTTCGGGTTTTGCATGATCAAGGGCAGCTCCGTTGGCCATAATATATCCCCCATCAGAGCCGCATGTATCAATGAGATAACGGCATCTTTCTTTCACTTTTTCGGGAGTTCCAGTAGCTAACAATGACGATGAGATATTTCCTCCAATACAAGCGACATCACCTAAGATTTCTTTTGCTTTGTTCATATCCGTTTGGTCAAATGTCCACCCAGTTGTACCTTTCGGGATATCTTTGATTACTTCCAATCGAGTATTATACCCTCCTTCGACAAAAGGATAGGGAACACAACCTGCATTGATTAATCCCATCATTACTTTTTTAAACCCTGGCCAATAGAATTCCTTAAATTGCTCATCTGAGAGAAACCCATCAGCACCCTTGTGAAGTGGCATGAAAACAATTGGATTCCCGCTCTGCATTGCCATTCCGATACCTCCTTGTATTAAAAACGGTGTAATGGTTTCCATAGCTTTTTTAAGTTTCTCGGGTCTTTTGTAAAGATCTCGCATAACTCCCTTCGTACCTCTAAGGATATCTCCTAATACATCAAATGGTGCTTTTGTAAACCCTCCTGCCATATTTGGATAGCCGGCTGCAGCCATTTCGACATCAAACTGTCCAACTTGTCCCATCCATTTTGCGGCTTCTTCACCGGCTTTAAATAGCGTTTTATATGATTCTTGAACTTCAGGATTTGCGAAAGGTAATACAAAGGCTCCATAGAGATTTTCTCTGACCATTGCTGGACTCATTACATTTTTAAGGCCTTTTAAGGCACCACAAGTTCGTGGGAATAAGGTACTTAAATAATAATGAGATGGATCTTGTATAAATGCATCATATTCATCTGGCTTCATATATTCTGCTTCAATACATTGATACGGATGTTCTGGGGGTACACCATGTCCCGGCCAAGCATATTGTTTATAATCTAGGATTTCAAAAAGCGGTGCTGAACCCGCGAAAATAATTCCCGGGCTAGTGTCTGGCTGGAAATCGTTTACAAATTTTCTCGCAGCCTCCGCGGCTTTACTATAATCATGCATCGTTTCCTCGGGTTTAAATCCAGAATAATATGTTGGAAAAAAGCTGATAATAGGACATATAGGTACTCTGTCGGGAGTTTTTTTCAATTGGATTGCGTCTTTAATTCGAGTAATCCGTGCCTTATAGGCTCGTTCTGCCTCGTCATTAATAAAATCAATTCCTTCCGCCGAAAGCCATCTATTAAACATTTGTTCTTGCTTTTCATTTACATTTGCCATATTTTTTAACCTCCATTTTATAATTGAGAAATCCTATGCCCCCGTCCAATTATTTGCTAATTGTACCGCCTTCACGGCATCTTTTCCATATGCATCCGCTCCTACATACTCTCTTAAATCCTCATCCATCTGACCGCCACCGATCATAATTTTAATATCATCTCGTAGACCCTCCTTCTCTACTTCTTTTACGGTTTCTTTCATCGCATCAAATGCTAAAGTCAAAAATCCACTAAGTGCTAAAATTTTCGCATTTTCCGTTTTTAATGCTTCTATAAATTTTTCTTTGGGAACATCCACACCAAGATCATGAACTTTAAACCCATTCGCCTCTAACATGAATTTTACAATATCTTTGCCGATATCATGAATATCTCCTTTTACTGTTCCTAATATAATTTCTCCTTTCACTTCAGCTTCAGCACCTTCTTTCAATTCGGGTGCTAAAATTTCTGTAATCTGTTCCAGAATATCTCCTGACATAATGAGATCGGGAAGAAAGAATTCTTTCTCCTCGAATTTTTTTCCAACTATATCCATCGCAGCTCTCACTTCATCTAAAATTTTTAACGCATCTTCACCTTTCTGAATACGCTCTTTGACTTGTGCCACTGCTTCTTCTTCTTTTAGTTCAATAATTAAATCTTTTAATTCTTCTGACAAACTAATTCCTCCGTAAGAATTTGGTTTAGTATCTGAATATGGTAATTTTCGGATTAAAAATCTACGGTTTTAAAATTATAGAAAATTATTTGCTCTAGGATAAGTCTCCTATAGTCAATCTCTCATTTAATCCTTGGATTTTTACGTTGAATTTTTCCATGGAAACCTAAACCAAATATATTTAAAGATCCCACTGATTCTCAACTAATACTTTATCTTCAATTATTCTCCTTAATGAGAGACTACTAAAAGTAAAGATACAGGGAGAGGAGTTGTGAAATGCAGTTTACAAAAACTGCGAATAAAATGAAAATACTGTCTGAAAATATATTTTCTTGTATCCTATTCGAGATTCTCTTTCAATAAGCCGATCTTAATAGATTTTTATCCACAGATCCAAATATACGAAATGATTCATTTTGAAAAAGATCCACGAATAAAATTAAAAAATTCACTAACAAGGTACTCAAAAAGGTTGATATCGAACTCCCTCAGTTTAGAGTAATATTAGATTCTCCTTATTGAAATTGGTAATTGTAACATACAAATAAACAAATTAA
>WJIN01000369.1 GCA_014730295.1 Promethearchaeota archaeon
CAATGAAAGATATAGTAAGTAAATCAACTTTGGCTGAAATTAATGTTAAGAGTATTTGTAAAATCATTGTAAAAAGGAAAATCATTGAAAAATAACTAATATAATATAATATTTTCATATTTTCTTGAATATAATTGCTTAAGGTAGTACTTTGCGTAAATTTAAGAATTAAAGCATATATAGAAATTGAAAGTGTGAAAAAGCCAAATGACCATCCAAGAAGGTTTGTTATGATTCTGATTTCAATTGGATTAGAGACTTCAGTAGAGAATAACAACCAAAGACCTAATAATAAACTGAAAAAGGAGAGAATAAAAAAATAGAACTTAGTATCTCGTAAAAAATTTGTTCTTATAAATTTATAAAAGGTCGCTCCTTTTGCTTTTAATTTATTGAAATTTAACTTCATTTTCATTTTTATTGCTATTTAGATACTTGTTATGGAAGATAAGGTATATCAAAATTAATATCATCTTCAATTAATTTACGCTCATCAGAATTTAACTCAAAAATATCATAAACAATATCATTTATTTTTTGTTCTAATTCTAATATTTCATTATCAATACTGCTAAGATCTCGATAATCAGACCCGACACTAACTTTCAATTCTTCCATCATATCAGGAAATTTACATAGATAATTAAGCCTAGAGAGATTCTTAGGAGAATATAGTCGAATGTTTTTAAGAAGTATTTCCGAAAATAATTGTCCTTTGCGCCAACTAGTTCTTGAAGCGATCTGATTTTCCTTTAAGAATATATCCAATAAGAGATAAAGAATTTCAAGATAATCTAATCCTTCCTCTTCTCCTTTAAATTTCAGACAAGAAACCCACTCTTGTTCTTCAATGGAGAAGTATTTAAGGTCAAATTCAAGATTTCTCAACTCAATTTTCAACGCAATGCTTTCAAAAATCGGATCACCGGGTGTTATCCTATTCCGATTAATACCGACTCTAGTTAAATTGTTCCAAATTTTTTCAAATCTAATTTTTTTTTCAAGGGCATTGTTGTTTAATAGAACTTGGATGAATCTAGCTTCAATAATCTTCCTCTGTTTCATTAGATCCAATAAATTCTTAACGTGTGTAGAAATCTGATTTTTCTTTGATGAATCTATCTCTATAGGAAAAGGTAACTCCTCCAAAGCTTCAACAAAGTATTCAAATCTATAGTCCAATGGTTTGGCTCTTATTTGATGCAAAAATGTATATAGTCTTGAATTGAGTAAGCCCAAAAGAAAATTAAAGTCTGGATTCTCTTCATTTAAAGGATAAGCAACACCAATTACGGCAGCTGATACACTAAATCTATTATCATAGTCAATCATAAAGTTATTCTTATCTGAAATATATGGAGTCAATATTTTAGTATTTTTAAAAAGATCAATATTTCTCGGAGATGTCCATTTCCACCAATTCCAATAATTATGGAAATCTATCGAATCCACGTCAAGATGAATCTCATCATTAACAATATTAAAAATATCAATGTCTCTAAATTTTTCCTTTTTTTCGTTTATTCTATTCTCATAGTCTTCTAGGTCTTCATTTTTTCTTCTTTTATGTATTTTCTTTATTTCACTTTCAAATTCAGCAATATTCATATAGTCTTTATCGTATGATTTTTGTCCAATTTTTTTAATTAGATTATTCTCTTTTCTAGTAAGCCTATTATCTACTTGAAAATCTAAACGTCCAAATGCTAATTCAGCTAAATTTTCTAATAGATATTTCTTAGTATTGGGGAACCTATCAAATTCTGAAAAATCATCAATATAATCTCCATAAAATATATAGTCTTCAATCTCGCCAATTGAATAAGCTCTAATATCCTTAGTTTTAACATCGGGTTTCCATACTTCTATTTCAAGAGATCTTGAATTGAAAAAATTACCTGAAACCCTAAAAATTCTCTCAAGACCACAAATCCCTCCTTGACCGATTCTAAAAACTAATTCCTTTAAAGAAGCGAAATTATTTTTACATTTATTATAAATATCTTCTTTTTTTGGCATAGTAAGAATCCAAGGTTCTGGAGTTAATTCAGATTGGTTTTTAAAGAATCCTTCTAAATTAGGTGTTTTTCCTTCTAATCCCCTCTGGAGGGCATTTTCTAAATTTAAAATCTCAATAAAGATCCTTTCTTTAGTAACTTTGATTTTTCTTGAAGTAACATTTATGACTTGAATATTATGAGAATCTGGAATTTCAGAAGTTTTTTCTATTATAAAAATACAACATCTAGAGCCAATACCTTCAAAAACATCAATATTACCAAAATCGATTATTTCTAAAATTTTACAATTTTTGGTAATATAATCTCTTAAGTTTTTTCCATACTTAGCTTTCAAAAAATACCTAGCAACTATAAAACCTAAACGTCCTCCTTCTTTAAGTAAATCTATACCCTTTTTAATGAAATAAAAACAGTAATCTGCTTCAGCTTGATAAACTTCTGAATAATTTAAAGATAATTTTGCTTTTTCTTCTTCCTCAAGATTATCTCCTAACACATAAGGAGGATTACCCACAACAAAATCAAAACCTTCACTCTCCCCTAAAATTGAATCATAATTATAAAAAAGTGAATTCTTACAAAATATGTTTTCATCAAGAATTAGTGGTAATTTTTCAGTTTTAGTTATAGATCTTAAAGCTAAATTTACAGAAGCTAGTTCAGTAGCAAATAAATCTATATCAATTCCAAAAATATTATTTGTAAGAATATCTTTCCAATTAAATCTAGGTGCTAACCAACTATCTAAAGTTCCAGTATTAGAAGAATTGTCTTCACTTTCACGAACTTTCGAGTATCTATTTTCTAGGACATTAAAGGATTCAACTAAAAATGTTCCAGAACCACAACTAATATCAATTAATTTTAAATCTTTTAGACTTTCTTGGGACTCGATGTTTCTAATTTTGTTTAAAACTGTTTTAGTTATAATATACTTAACGATATATGATTTTGTATAATAAATTCCATGTTTCTGCTTATTTAAATAATTTTCTGTAAGTGTATACCCTCCTTCCTTTTCTTTTAGAATATGTCCTAAATATTCTTCATATACATTCCCCAGAACGTCTGCGTCAATTTTATCAAAATTATATTTATACAATCGCTTTATTACACTTTCATATACTTCATCTGACAATTCTAGACTATCAACCGGAGATGGGGCAAAAATTGCGGTATTAAATCTACTATTAAACTGCTGATAAAGTGAACTCATTCTCTGGCTAAAAGGCTCAACATCTTTATCTAGAGTTAGTCTATTCCA
>WJIN01000370.1 GCA_014730295.1 Promethearchaeota archaeon
GGGGTAATAATAACCATAAAAAAGAATTCTCTATCTGCAATTTCTGCAATTCTGGTGAAAAACATAAATAAAAAAGAAATGAAAAAGATAATAAGTATTAGATGAATAGAAAAGAACTTCTTTTTAATCTCTTTAGCACTATTTTTTTTTGGGGAAATAATATAAATGTAAATACAATAAAATATTACGGGATAAAGCGATAAGAGTACTGAACGTGGTTGTAACTCGAAAATTGGAGGGAATAAATAGTCAGTATTCCAAAAAAGGATATAAAGAGATAGGGTGCTTACGATGAGAGCATAATTTTGATGTTTGAAAATGTAATTTAAGAGATAATATAATCCTAAAAAAAATATTGTTTCAATAAGAAACGGAGAAATCCAGAGCAACGAAAATGAATCAACTATGAAGATATGAGAGACATAAGAAAACAGAATCGGTAAAACTGGCATATAGAACGTCAATTCATCCAAAATGATAATATTTCGTTGAAGAATCGATTGAGATATGTAATTGAACCGATAAACAACGATGCTATAAGATCCAGGGAATCCTGTAAGAATTTTTAGAATAATTAAAGGAATTAAAGCAATCAAAAGAGATATTAAGATTTTGGAAGTTGAATCTGTTTTGAGAGAAAATACTGAGAAATAAGGTTCTATAATTAATCCAAAAAGATACAAAAAGAGAAAAAGAAACGAGAGCGTATTAATCATAAATATTCCAAGAAATTGAGAAAATAAACTGATAAGAAGAATAATTAAGATTCCTTTTATCCAGATAATCATTAGAGCAAAATATGGCGTTTCCATAGGTTCCTTATCATCCAATTTTAGTATTACTTGATAAATTCGATTTATTATTATCCCTATTGAATATGGAAATAAAAACAAATGAGGAATAGTTACAATTGCTCTAAGCAATTCATTTGGGACAAAGAGGTTTATCAAATATGAGGAAAAAATATAAATGGTCAATAGAAGCTTAATCCTAGTTCCTTTGGAAAATCGAATTGAATTGGATGGCATAAAAAAGATAACTAAATTTTCTCTTATAGAACTCAAATTTAAGATAATCTTATAATTATTTTGGTTTTCCTCTTATAAAAATATCGATTTATTTATACTATAATTTATCTATTTCTTCGAGCATCTGTTCCAGATTTTCTGAGATATTTGCTAAATTATATTTTTTTTTAATAATCTTTAATCCGTTTTTTCCCAATTTTTCCCTTAATTCTGGATTATTAATAAGTTGTTTCATTTTATCTGCAATATCTTTTGGGTTTGTAGAATCTGTTAATAACCCGCACCTCATGTCTAGTACTAGGTTTTTCAGATAACCAAAATTGCCTGCAATAACGGCTCTAGAACAAGCAGCTGCTTCAAATAATTTGTTTGGAACTGCATACCAATTATTTAATTCTACAGGATCATATAAACTAAGGACGACATCAGAAGCACTTAAGTAATAGGGAACCTTTTCAAGAGGGATAAAATCCTTAATAATCAGAAATTTCAATAGCTCTTTATTTCTCATCATTTGAACGATCTCACCTTTCAATGGACCTCGTCCAATAAGTAAAAATTTAAAATCGGATTTCTCCTTCGATAATTTATCTATCGCTTTAACTATATTTTCCAAACCTCGATAAGTACCTATATATCCAATAAAGGAGAAAATTACTGTGTCTTTATCTATATTTAGATGGTTCCTTATTTCCCCTCTCTTCTCATCATTAAAATGAAATAAATCGGTATTCGGGACATTAGGAATTACTTTTGTTCTTTTAATATTGCCTAATTTAAACATAGATTCTGTCCATTCATTCGTAGTCAAAATATAATCTGCCTTTTTAGATACTGTTAAATATAAAGATCGAACAATTTGATAGAGGAAATAAGGTGCATGATTTGCGACTATTCCCGGATAATATTCGGCAGAATCGTAAATCAATTTAGCCCTGTAAATCTTTTTTAGGATAATACCGAGAAAGAGCATATCAAAAGTGTATGAATATATGATATCAACTTTAGAGACTTTTCGGATAAAATGTAATATAGTTTTGAAATAAAGATGCAGAAGAAATATCGGTAAAAGAATAAAGTTTAATTTTCTATGGGCTAGAAAAGAATGAGAAAAAATAATCTCAACATTTTCTAGAGATTTTTTATTTCCAAACTTTTTTTCACGGTCACAGCAATACATTATAACTTGATTGTTCTTAGATGATAAGATTTTAGCTATTCGTGTATAACGTGAGCTGGTGGTATAATCTGCCGAAGAGAGCATATAGATTTTTTTTCTCATGGTAAGAGTATTAAGATGTTTAATTTAGTGTCAATTTTTTTCTTAGAATATCGATAATTTTCTTACTGGCATCTCCCGCACCAAAGGGCGAGAAATCTGGTGGTTTAATAGGATTTTTAAGAAATTTGGAAACTTCATCAACGATTACCGATTTTTTTGTACCGACTAAATTGGCGAAACCTTTATCGCAGGCTTCGGGTCTGTCAGTAGTTTGTCTTATGACAAAAGTATATTTGCGTATTGGAGGTGCGGTTGCCTCTTCTTGAATTCCACCAGAGTCTGTGATAATAAAATCACATTTTATCATTAATTTCAGCAAATCAAAATAACTAATAGGGGGTAAAAGAAGCATATTTTGATGCTTTGCAAGTTTTTCATAAAGTCCGGATTTTTTCAGTTGTTTTGATGTTCTTGGGTGAACCGGGAAGACCGTGGGATAATCAATTTCCAATATCGCTCCTATAATATCATATAAAGTATTATTATCATCTACATTCTCAGATCTATGGGTTGTAAATAACAAAAAATTCTCGAAATCAATTCGATTCATAATACTCGAATGTTTTTGGGCAATTTTCGAGTATTTTATACAAGCATCTAATCCTGTATTCCCCGTTTTAAAAACCTGACCCCATACGTTCTCATTTAACAAGGTGGTTTTATTATGGTCAGTTGGGGCGAATAAAAAACATGATATATGGTCGATTAAGCGCCGATTATATTCTTCTGACATTCGAAAGTCATAAGACCGAAGACCCGCCTCAATATGTCCGACTGGAATCCGCAGTTTCACAGCCGTTAAAGCACCTGCAAGAGCAGAGGTTGTATCTCCTTGGACTAAGAATAAATCTGGTTTATTATGTAGCAAAATATTTTCCACCTTGAATATGATCTTAGCCGTTTGTTCGCCTTCCGTTCCTGACCCAATACCTAATTGATAATGGGGTTTATGTAACTTTAATTCCTCGAAGAATGCTTCAGAAAGCTCGTAATTATAATGTTGATTTGTAAAAATTACACAGTAATCGAATTTAGATTTATCAAATTGTTCGATGAGGGGTGCAATTTTTATTATTTCGGGTCTTGTCCCGATAATCAGATAAATCATTTAATTATAAGTATTGTCTGTTGTAAAATTTGAATTTTTAAAAGTTTATATCTTTTGAGCTAAAAGATCTAAAAGCTAATATATAATAATTTGAGTGTAGGAAATTTTTGGATTAATTTAATATATATTGGGTAAATATAATAAACAAAAAAATTTTTATTATTTTAGGGTTTACGTAGCCACATCGGAGTAGCTATTTAGATGAAAATTTTAATGGTTTCCAAATTAGATGAAGAGGTAGGAGGAGTTGCCAGTTACACTAAAACATTAATCAAGAATCTCAAAGATAATAAAGCAGATATAAGAGCAATAGAATTGGAAGAATTATTTAAAATAGATGGAGATATTATCCATATTCAGCATGAACCTTTATTGTATTCCCTACCTATAAGCGTGTTATTTCCACTTATAATTGTGATCTTAAAGCTTATTAGAAGAAAACCTATAATATTAACTTTCCATGGTGTAATGGATTTAGGTGAGATAAGAAAATTTGCGTTTGAGAATAAATTTTATTTTCCTTCGATTCTAATTAGGCTTACTCTGTTTTTAATGTTTAGGATACTAATAGCATTTTCGAATATAGTGATTGTTCATACACCAAGTTTCAAAAAGAATTTAATATCCCATTATTATTCTAATGTGAAGAAGATAAGGGTAATTCCGCACGGAATTTGGAAGCATAATTCAGTTTCTAAGGATGTGGCAAAAAAAAAATTAGGGTTAGAAAATCAAAAAATAATATTTACTCTAGGGTATTTGGCAAAACATAAAAATATCGAAGGGCTTATTCACGCATTTAAGAAAATAGAAGGAGATAATATTAAACTTATAATAGGAGGAGAAATACCTCCGAGATTTGTCGGAGATCCTAATTATGAGCAATATGTCTCTAACTTAAAAAGCTATGCAAATTCAAATATCATCTTTCCAGGCTATATTCCCTATAAGTTATTATCTCTATATTTCGCCTGTTCAGATTTTTTTATAATCCCCCATAAAAGAAGAGTGAGTGCCAGTGGTCCTCTATGTAGAGCCTTAGGATATGGGATTCCCGTAATAGGAGCAGAACAAAATGTTTTAAAACCGTATATCCCAGAATCTAACATTTTCAGAGATATGGAAGCTGCCATAAGCGCCATTAAAGAGAATAAAATTGATATTGAACGATCAACAAGATGGTCGAAACGATTAAGAAAAAGATTTTCCTGGGATAATATCGCAAAATTGACATTACGCGTATATGAAGAGGTATACAACAAATCGAGCAGATAAACACAATTTATAATCATATTTATTGAGAAAAAAAGGAAGAAAATTATTTTAAAATGAATATTCTGATGCTGTCTGAAAGATTTTTTCCAGAAATTGGAGGAGTTGAAAAACATACCTTAGAAATCTCTAAAAGGATTATTCAAGAAGGCCATAATTTAACAATCATTACAAATAAACCTAATGACCTAATAGATAATCTTGAACTAGACAAAAGAATAATGGTATGTAGAATAGCGTATAAGAATTTCATTCTAAATTGGTTGAAATTATTATTTTTCCCGTATTTCTTGAAAAAATTAAAGTATTATGATATAATTCATTGTCATGATTTTGTTACATTTTATTGGATTCTCCCCTTCATTCTTATAAACCGAAATATTTACATTACTTTCCACGGGTATGAAACCTTTCCTATCCCAAAGATTTATGTTCTCATGAGGAAATTAGCCGAA